>DAICYU010000019.1:0-14919 GCA_027311485.1 Acetobacteraceae bacterium | reverse complement strand
GATCGAAGCAACCGGCACACGGCTGTACCGCAAGGAACTGCAACTGCCGGCGCCGGTGAAAGCGGCGGGGATGGCGCAAAGCATCCGTAACGGCATTCTGGAAGTCCGGCTGAATCGGGCGGATGCACCATGAGCCGGCCACTGTATCTCTACGGCCTCATCCGTAGCAGCGACGCCAGTCCGCCCGATCTGGGGGCGGGAGTTGGTGAGGTGCCGGTGCGGCTGTTTCCGGCCGGCGATCTGATCGCGCTCGTCAGCGACCTGCCACCCGGTGCGGTGGCCCGGAGCCGGCGCAATATGATTGCCCATACCAGTGTCCTGGAACGTGTCATCGCCCGGATCGATGTGCTGCCGCTGCGTTTCGGCACCATCGCACCACGCGCGGACACGCTGGCGCATTGCATCGCTGCCAACGCGGACCGGTTCTGCATGGCGCTGGACGACATCGCCGGCCGCGTGGAGCTTGGTCTGAAGGCCAGTTGGCGCGACGGTGTGATTTTCGACGAAATCGTTCAGGCTGACCCCGACCTCGGGCAACTGCGCGACCGTCTCCGCAGCCGCCCGGCCAGGGAGACCTACTACGAACGCCTGGAGCTCGGCCGCCGGGTGGAAGCGGCCCTGATCGCCCGGCGCACCGCCGAGACTGCCGCGATCCTGTCCGAATTGTCCAAATTGGCGGAACGTGAAACCGACCTGCGCACGATGGATGAGGACATGATCTTCAACCGCGCGTTTCTGCTTCGGCGTGAACACGAGCTGCTGTTCGACACGCACGTACAGGCCGCTGGCGATCGTTACGGTGAACGCGTCAACTTCCGCTATGTCGGCCCGGTGCCGCCCTACAATTTCGTCAATGTGCAGGTGACCGGGCTGACGGAGGCTGCGTAACCATGGACCCGCTGACCGCCGTCCTGGCCTTTCCCATCACCGGCCCGCTCGGCGCCCTTACCTGGATCGCGCGACAGATCGCCAATGCCGCAGAGCAGCAGATGCTTGACCCGGCCCGGATCGAAACCGCGCTGCGGGAGCTGGAACGCCGGTTGGACGACGGCCGGATCGACGAGCCCGCCTTCGAAGCCGAGGAAGCCTTGCTGCTGGCTGAACTGGAGGAGATCATCGCCCAACGGGCGGCCAAGCCGGACGCGCCGGTGGAGACCGGCCAATGACCGACAGCGGGTCCGTGCGCCTGACCGTTGCCGCGGCGGCAACCGAGGATGCCGGCCGGGGTGTCGCCCGCATCGATCCGGCAACCCTGGCCACCCTGGGCGGCGGCACCGGCGCCCTGCTGGCCGTTTCGGGCGGGCGGACCACCTATGTCCGCGCGCTGCCACAGCCGCCGCATGCCCGTGGCACCGGGGTTCTGCACATCGACGGCGCCACCCGTGGCAATGCCGGCGTGGCGATCGGCGATCCGGTGCATGTCGCGTTGTGCGGTTCGGCGGCCCTGGCACGCTCGGTGCGGGTGACCGCGCCATCCGGCATCGGCGCCGCCGTGTTGCGGCGGATCCTGTCAGGCGTGCCGCTGGATGTCGGCGACCATGTCCGCCTGCCGCTGGTGAATGGCCGTGAGGCTGAGTTGCGTATCATTGCCCTGGATCCCCCCGGACCGGCGTTGATCGACGATGCAACTGACATCGAGCTGGTCGCCCCACCCCGTGAACCGGTCCTGGCGGACGGCCCGCGGTATGAGGATCTGGGCGGCATGGCACGCGTTGTGGAGCGCGTGCGGGAAGTCGTGGAACTGCCGCTGCGCAATCGCGCGGTGTTCGCGCATCTGGGCATTTCGCCGCCGCGCGGGGTGCTGCTGGTCGGACCACCCGGCACTGGCAAGACCATGGTAGCCCGCGCGGTAGCGACCGAGAGCAAGGCGCATTTCGTCACGATCAACGGCCCGGAGATCGTGGACAAGTATTACGGCGCGTCCGAACAGCAGTTGCGCGCCGTGTTTGAGACCGCCCGCAAGCATGCCCCCGCTATCATCTTCATCGACGAAATCGACGCCATCGCCCAGAAGCGCGATGCCCTGTCCGGCGAAAAGCAGGTCGAGCGGCGTATCGTTGCCCAATTGCTGACGCTGATGGACGGCCTGGCCGGCCGCGGTGAGGTGATCGTGCTGGCGGCGACCAACCTCCCGGATGGCATCGACCCCGCACTGCGCCGCCCCGGCCGCTTCGATCGGGAAATCCGCGTGGACCCTCCGGATCAGGCGGGCCGGTGGGAAATCCTGGCCGTCCATACGCGCGGCATGCCGCTGGCAGGCGATGTCGATCTGGCCGCGCTTGCCGCGGACACGCACGGCCATGTCGGCGCCGACCTCGCGGCTGTCTGCCGGGAGGCGGCGATGGCGGCACTGCGCCGGGCGGGCGGGCTGATCCCGGGGGCGACGCTGGACCCGGCCACCCTGCGGGTCGAGGATCGTGACTTCCGGACCGCCTTGCGGGAGATCACCCCGAGCGCCCTGCGTGAGGTCTTTGTCGAACTCCCGGATGTGCGCTGGCCGGATGTCGCCGGCCTGGATGGCTTGCGGGACAGGCTGATCCGTGCCGTGCAGCAGCCTCTGGCGGAACCGGCGCGGTTCGCGCGCCTGGGTATCCGTCCGCCGCGGGGTGTGCTGCTGCACGGCCGCCCCGGCACCGGCAAAACGCTGATCGCCCGCGCTTTGGCGACCGAGGCGCGGGCCGGTTTCATTTCGGTTCGTGGGCCGGAGTTGCTGATCGAATGGCAGGGCGCCAGTGAGCGTGCGCTCCGCGATGTCTTCAGCCGTGCCCGGATGGCGGCCCCATGCATCGTGTTTTTCGATGAGATCGACGCGATCGCCGGCCGGCGCGGCGGCGGCGGCGGCGCAACGGTCGAGCGCATGGTGACGCAGTTGCTGACGGAAATGGACGGCATCACTCAACCGCGCGGCGTCGTCGTGCTGGCTGCGACCAACCGGCCGGACCTGATCGACCCCGCCCTGCTGCGACCGGGACGGTTCGACTTGGTGCTGGAAATGCCTGTGCCCGACGTCGCGGCGCGGCGCGCCATGCTTGCGGTGCACGCCCGTGGCATGCCGCTGGACCCTGATGTCGATCTGGCGGTCCTGGCCAACGCGACAGAGGGATGCGTCGGTGCCGATCTGGCCGGCCTGTGCCGGCTGGCGGCGCTCGCCACGCTGGCCCGGGATCCGGATGCTGCCGCGCCGCAGGTCACGGCCGCGGATTTCACCACCGCACTGCGGGAACACAGGGACGGACGCACATGGCGCATTTGAATGCAGGCGGACCAGTGGATGCTGGCTCGATCAATGCCGGCCTGGCTTGCCAAGCGGCCGTCCGGCCATGACGGCGCAATCCGCCCAGGCCTGGTATGCCTATGCGATTTTGCCGGACAATCCAGCAGTCCCATTTGCCGACGGCGTGCTGGCCGGGGCGCCAGTGGAGCCGATGCGGATCGGCACCCTGACGGTGCTGGTCAGCCTGGTGCCGCGTGCGCTGTTCGACAGTGCCAATCCAGCCAGCCGGGCGGCCGATCCCGACTGGGCGGCGGCCCGCATCGCGGCCCATCATGCGGTCAATGTTGCCGCCGCGGATGCCGGTCCCAGCCTGCCGCTGGCATTCGGGGCGTTGTTCTCCAGTCTTGATCTGCTGCGCCAATGGCTGGCGCCGCGGACTCTGGCGTTGCACGCGGCGTTGGCGCGGGTCGCCGGGCGGGCCGAGTGGTCCGTATCGATGCAGGAGGATGTTGCGGTCCATGCGGCATGGCTGGATGCGCACACGCCGGCCATCCGGAGCCTGTTGCAGGCGGCGGCAATCGCGGGCGAAGGGACAGCGTTCCTGATCGGCCGCCGGCTGGCCAAGGCGCGTGCCGCCGCCCGTGCCGTATACCTGCAAACCGCTGCGCGCTCTGTGGCACAGCAACTGGCCCAAGCCGGACTTGCCGTGATGTCGGAGCCGCCAAGATCCGGCATGCCACGCTGGACCGTGCTGGCGCCCGATTCGGCGGCGTTGCCCGATGTCGTGGGAACGCTCACGGCCGAGCTCGCTGTGGCGGGCCTGTCGCTTCACCTCACCGGCCCCTGGCCGCCGTATGCGTTCGCCCGAGCTGCTTTGGAGGCCGACGATGACTGACCTTGCATACGTGCCGGACCGGCCGCTTGCCCTGGTGGACGTACTGGACAGCCTGCTGGACACCGGCGTGGTGGCCGATGCGCAATTGGTGGTGTCGGTCGCTGGCGTTGATCTGATCTGCGTCGGCCTGCGCGCGATGCTGGCGTCGATCGATACCGCGGCGCGGCTTGTCGATACCCCCGGATCGGATGGCGCGCCATGACACAGCCGGCTGTCCGCCTGGACATCGCCCCCGACCGGGTGGAGCAGGACCTCACCCGGCTGGTGCTGACGCTGGTCGAATTCGTGCGTCGTTTGTTGGAGGCACAGGCTGTGCGGCGCATGGAAGCCGGGACCATCACGTCCGTGGAGGCTGAGCAGCTTGGCGTGACCCTGATGCGGTCCCGCGATGTCGTGCTGTCGCTGTGCCAACGTCTCGGCATTGCGCCGGACAGTCTGAATCTGGACCTCGGCCCGCTCGGGCGGTTGCTTTAGGGGGTCGCGATGCCCGCCAAAGCTCCTGTGGCCGTAGGCCGAGCGGTGGGCGGTAACCATTTTGTTGCCGGTTGCCTGGCGTTGTCGGCGTTGGGGTTTGCGGGTACCGTCGCCCTTGCGCTGCTGCCCATGGTGGCGGCGGGGAAGGGTGCCATGATGCCGCCCTTGCCATGGTTGCCGCCACTGGCGGCGCTGCTGGCGCTTGGCGGCGGTGTCCTGGGCGCCATCACCGCGCACCGGACCGCACCTGCGTCTGTGACTATGGCTGCGATCAAGGGCGTCGAACTGCCGAAGGCAGCGCTGGCCGGGATTCAGGGCATCGTCCACGAGCTGGGCAGCCTGCTGGTCGAGGAGCGGGGCAAGATCGCCACTTTGCAGGAAATTTGCAGTGCCGGCATGCGGGACGCCCGAACCGTCAGCAAACGGGTCGAGAACCTCACCGAGGCCGCGCTGGATGCGGAAACCCGTCTGGCGGCGGTCGTGACCCGCGCCGCGGAAACGGCGGTGCACGTTGCACAGGCGCTGCCGGAAATCACCGAGATGGTCCGGAGCGGCATCGCCGAGGCGATCAGCGCGCGGATGGAAGCCGAGGCGGGTGGCCCCTTCGGTACGCTGCGGGCGGCGGTGACCGAGGCTGCGGGTGAGATGGCCGAACTGAAGGACACAGCCGCTGCCGCTCGGCGAGATATGACCGCACTCGATGCGGCCGGACGAGAGATCGCTGTTGCCAGTGCGACGGTGATATCCCGGCTGGGCAGTGTCGCCGGGCAGATCGACTCCGCGTTGGCGGCCTTGCCTGAAACCGCTGCCAGCGTCAGCGCGGCGGCCGAACATGCGGCGCAGGTGTTCAGCGATGTCGCCGCCGCCGTGCAGGCCGAGGAGAGCCCCTGGACGGTGTCCAGGGACGAATTGCGGGCAGCCGCCGAGGAATTGAAGGCGAGCCGTGAGGCGGCGGCAGCGGCGGGCGACAAGATGGTGGGGCTGGTCCACGACGGCATAGACCGGATCGACGGGGTGCTGGCCGGGCTGCCGATTGTGGCCGCGGCGCTGACATCCTCCGCCGAACAGGCCTGCGAAACGCTGACGGGCACTACCGCCGTGGTGCGCACCGGCGCCGCCGACATGGCGGCTCAAGCCGACGCGATGCGGCTGACATTTCGCCAGGGCGTCGAGGACCTGGACACGGCGCGGCAGCAACTCGCCGATACCACGCAGCAAACAACCGCAACGGCTGAGCGCGCCATTGACGTGGCCCAAGGTCGGCTCGTTTCCATCCTCCGTGAAACCGAGGCCGCGGGTGCGGGTATGGTTCGCCTGACCGACGTCGCCGCTGCGCTGGAAAGCGCGGCTGACGCACTCGCCAACGGCGCCTGCAGGCTGGAAGCAGCCGGAGAGCGGGTGGTGGCAACCAGTGGTGTGGCATTGGACGCAGCCACCGCCTCCGCAACTCGGGCGGACCTGTCTGCTGCAGCGGTCGACGCGGTCCATAACGACATTGCGTCCTTGGGCGGGCGGCTCGCGGCGCAGATCGACCGGCTTGGCGACATCGTCGGCCAGGCCGGGTTGCAGGCAGCCGGGCTGCCGGACGTTGCGTCCAGATTGGAGCAGGTCGCGGAGCAAATCACCCAGCAGCCCGCCGTCGCACCGGCCGAGGCCATGCGGGCCGTGCTGCCCGAAGCGCTTGCGCCGCTTCTGAACCGGATCGATGACGTGCGGACGGGCCTGGCGCACGTGGCTGCGTTGCAGCGCACCGGCAACGATCAGGAGGAGGCGCTGACGACGCTGGCCGGCTTGTCGGCTGATATCGGTGAGTCGGTGCGGCGGGTGCAGGCCGCGTTGGCGCACCACGATGGCATCTGGCCTGCGCTTCAGTCCTCCATGTCGCAAGTGGAGGCCGCTGCGGTTGCGGTTGTCGAAGCCGCGGCAAATGAGCGCATGAGGCCAGCCAATCCTGCCAACGAAGACAGCGATGGCACCCCGGAGCAGCTCGCCGCGACGTTGCGCCGGTTCGACGAATTGGACGATCAGTCCCGGGGCCTGCTGCAGCAGGCCGAGGCACTGGCTGAGGCCGTACTGGCCGGCCGAGCGCCGGATCTGCCTTCGTTGCTGGCTGATCGCACACCGGCGCTGCTGGCCGGGATCGAGGCTGCCACGCGGCGCCTACGCTCGGTTGCCACGGCGTTGGCGCTGGCGAGCGATGGCGCCGCGACGACCCGGCGGTCGGCTGAGACACGACCGCCGGATCAAGCCAGAGCCGGTGCCGCATAAACCTTTCGGTAAGCTTTTGACGATAGCGTGGGGCGAACCACAGGAGACGGCTTATGTTATCGTCGGTGCCGCTCAGTTTCGGATCCGCAACTGCGGCCTTGGGGGCACACGATGATCCCGCCATCGCATTGCGGGTGTCGGGCGGCAAGCCGCTGCGTGTGCGGGGCAGTATGCTGGCCCAGTGCAGCAGCTGGTCGGCCGGGGCGCCTGCCTGGCATGAACTGGTGTTATACGATTGCGGCACCGACGGTTGTGCCGTTGGGGTCACGACGTGCCGTGGACCGATGGGCGACAGCGATGTGTCGCACGCTCGACTGTTCTCCGACCTGGAAGCGGCGCTGGCGTGGCTGCAGGCGTTCGACCCGACAGCCGACCTGGACGCAGCGATCGATTCATCCGATCGGCGGATCAGCACGACCGATATCGCGCTGCGCGCCGCGGCGCTGCGCCAGTGTGCCGACCGAGTCGAAAAGCAGTACCGCGTACTGGTCGGCGAACTGCTGTATCGCCTGGAAACCGGTGAGTAGGCCGGCGGATGACGGCGCTGCGGCCTTTCGGTTCGGCATGCGAGGTCGATGAACCGGGATCCCTGTCGCCTGGTCCGGGGTTTCACTGGATGCTGCTGCGCCGCCACGGTCGCCGCCCGCTGGCGGTGATGGGGCGGGGACTGCTGCGGGCGGACAACCGATGTGCCGGCCTGCGCTGGTTTTCGGACATCGCCATTTACGAGACCGCATCGGGTCGCTTCGCAGTCTGCCTGCGGCACGTCATTCCCGGGACGGCCGACCCGGTGTGGTGCGATGCATGGCTGTGCGATGGGGCCGACGCGGTGCGGCATGCGTTCGGCGGCCATGACCCGCTGACCGCCTGGCCGCCTTGGTCTGCGGGCATTGCCTGGACCGATGAGCCGGAAGCCGGGCGCTTTCGCGGTGCATGGGCGGGCCTTCTGGCTGCGGTATTCGGTCGGACCGCCGACGATGGGCCGGCATGATCCGGTTGCGCCGCGACGGAATGCGGCCTTTGTGCTTCAGCGGCCACCTGATCGTGCAGCACGACGGCTGGTTGCCGGGCGCAAGGCTGTGGCACGACCTGTTCCTATATCGGGTCGCTGACGGCGGTTTCGCCGTCGCCATCATCGCGCGCCTCGGTGGTGGGCCGGATGCCAGGCACGCGTCTGCCGTCCGCTGTCATGCGGCGCAGTTCGATAGCCTGGACCGTGCGCTGACATCGCTGGAAAGTCATGACGCGGCTGCCGACCTTTGCCCCGGCATGTCGGCCCCGGCGCTGGACACGTTCAACCCGGCGCTGTCGGCGACGGTTCTGCGCCTGCAGGCCGCCAGATTGCAGGATTTCTGTCGTGACGTGGTGTCTCGTTACGAGGCCGGAGCAGGTGCGATTCTGTATTCAGCGTGCCGGTCCGGTCTGTAACGGCAGCCGTGCTGCCCGTGATACTAAGAAAAACGGGTATTTTTATGATTCATTTACCATTCATCGTTAAGTCAATTTTGGTGGCGATCGGCAACTTACACGGCGGGTCTGCCGCTTTATCAACAGATTGATTTTTACCAAAGGTAAACGACATGGCCATCAACAAGAGCCTGGCTTCCAGCAGCCTGGCGGAAGTCATCGACCGCATCCTGGATAAGGGTGTCGTGGTGGACGCGTTCGTTCGCGTCGCGCTGGTTGGCATCGAACTCATCTCGATCGAAGCGCGTGTCGTCATCGCCTCGGTCGAAACATATCTACGCTACGCCGAAGCGGTTGGGCTGACCACCGACCCGGTCGCCGCGGCCGCGTGATCCGGGCGATCATGCGCTGGGCCCCGGCCGTAGGCGGCGCCGGCCGCCCGCGCATGTTCGTCAACCTGCACCATAGGACTCCATCATGACGGCTTCCCAGACCGCGCTGCCCAAAGGGCTGCGTATGATCGCCGCATACAGGGCTGAGCGGCTGAAGCAGCGTCCGGTGCTGCGCACGGCACTGCATGCTTCCCATGTGGCTCGTCGTGCTGCCCGGTCTAACGAGGTGCCGGCCGAGCATGATGCGGCTGGTCCGCAGCCGGTTGATACCCATACGGTCCAGACCATGGCGGAGACACCGACCGCCGGCTCTGTTTTCGCCAGCCTGGTCAACCGTGCCGCGGTTGAACCGACCGTGCCGGATCATCTGGCCCAGGCCGGACCGGCTATTGACGGACCGGAGGAACTGGAAAAGGCAGCGCCCGCTGCGACGGATGCCGCGGTGACGCGAACTGCTGCCTACGATCCGCCACTGGCGGAAATCGGTTTCGGTCCCGGCGTGTTGATCCGTCTCAGCCAGCTTGGGCTGCACACGACGGCCGACCTGGCGCGGGCAGATGCGCAGCAACTTCGCGCCGAGCTTGGCGAAATCAGTCGCCTTGTCGATGTGGAGGCCTGGATTTGCCATGCACGACAGAATTCAGACTGCCGGTAAGCAATATCGATAGGGGAGCGGAAAATTAACCTTGCTTCAATCTTTGTGGGCCAGTGTGCAAACGAAGTCGCTGCTCATGGATTGCCAGGGCTTTCGTATTTCATGCTGTGCCCGACAGCGAAGATCACCGCCGCGCCGGTAAGGCATGCGGGAAAATTGAGGTCGTGACTATGCGAGATCTGCGCACCGCCATATCCAACCTCCCGCCCGCCGAACATTTGTACGACTGGGATCCGATCCATATGCCCGGGTCCGTGCAGGCCTATGGCGTGTTGCTGGTGGCCGATCCCCGAACCCGCCGCGTGCTGTTCGTCAGCGACAACGCGGCGGAGATATTTGGCATCCAGCCGTCCAATATCCTGGACAACAGCTATTTGATGCTCGTCGACCATGAGATGGAGCGAGCGTTCATCGCCGAGCATGTCAAGCCGGGCACAATCCTGTTTCCAAACCCGTTGCGCATGACCATCAGAGGAAAGGAATACGACGCAGTATTCCACAGCCATAACAACGTTCATCAGATCGAAGTCGAACCCGTCCGGGAACAGGCGGCGGGCTATGATGAAATGGCATTGCGTGCTGCGGCGGAACTGTATGACCCGCCGTCGGTGGAGGAACTGTATCAGCGGGCCGTCCGGACGATCTGGCAGGTATCCGGCTTCGACCGCGTCATGTTGTACCGCTTCGATTCGCGCAGTAACGGTCAGGTGATTGCGGAGGCTACACGCGACGGGATCGGGTCGTTCCTCGGCCTGTTTTTCCCATCCAGTGATATCGGTGCCCGCGCACGGGATATGTACCTGCACAATTTTACCCGGTACATACCCGATATCGGCGCACCGTCCTTTGCACTGAAGTCGGTCTTCCCGGGCAGCGGCCGGGCCGACAGTGCACATCCGGTGGACATGTCATTCACAAATCTACGCAGCGTCGTGCCATGCCACATCACGTATCTGCAGAACATCGGCATCAAGGCGTCGATGTCCTTCAGCATCAATGTTGACGACAAGCTGTGGGGCCTGTTCGCCTGCCATCACTACGAGCCGAAGCGTGTCTCCTACGATCAGCGGGTGGTATGCGAGCAGACGGCGATGATGTTCATCTATCGCCTGGTCTCCATGTCCTCAACCGTTGCGCGTATGGCCAAGCGCCAGAAGGCTCTCGAGACGCTGGGCCAGGATCTGAACGTTGCCGCGGCGCTGAGGCGACGGCTTCTGGGTCTTGCAGCCGATTGGCAGGGAACCGCAGGCGATAAGACGGCGCAGGCGCTTCTGGCGCGTGCTGTCCAGGCGGTGGAGGCCGAATGTGGTTTCCTGCTGTCGGATCAGGCTTCGTGCCAGGCGACCAGTGACGGGACGCTGACGCCGTCTCAACGGTTACTGCTGGACCTGGTCGAAGCCGATAGTGCCGCCATTGTCAGGCATGGGCGCGTCTGCCGTATCGGCGACGCGCCGTCCGAGATGGCGGTGTACGCCATCGCGTCGATGTTTGGCCGGGAGTTGCCGGAACTGCTTGGCGGTGAACTGCACATCTACGCCACGGACTGCCTGTCGATACAGGTGCCGGTGACCGACGCCGTCAAGGATCGCGCGGCTGGTATCCTTGCGGTGGCGCTGTCGCTCGACACGCCTGCCTACCTCATCTGGTTCCGGCGTGAGCAGATCGAGCAGGCAACATGGGCCGGAAATCCATCCGCCGATGCGATGTCGGCGGGCGCCGACGGACAGAATCCCCGCGCATCGTTTGATGCCTGGAAGCAGGATATCCGGGGGCTTTCGCGTTCGTGGGTGATCGAGGACGTGCGGATCGCCGATGAGCTGGCAACGATTGTGCGCGGACTGGGGTCACAGGCGGGGGCATGGAACAGCATGGCTGCTTATGACGCGGAAGCGGAATCGCGGCGAATGGCTCCGTCGTGCGTCTTGGCACCCCAGGCAGCGCCGGCTTCCGCATTGGTCCGCCGTGTCATTCGAATCGGCCATCGGTGATCCACCGCGCCATGCGGGCCGTCCGCGTCAATACAGGAACGCATCATGAGTACGTTTGAAATTAGCCTGACCGCGACACAGTTAGCCTCGATCCTGGCGACCCGGGGCACGATGGACAGCAAAGTCAGCCAGGTGTTCAAGGCGAAAAGCGATGAAGCTCTGGCTATGGAAGCAAAACAGATCACAATTAACTTTCGTGACCTGCAGAAGCTGGATGCATCGGCCGCGGGAATGTTGATGTTCTTCAATTACGCGGCGAAAACAAAGGGCAAGCAGATCAACATTACGCAGGCGAGTGCTGACGTTCAGCAAGTGCTGAACCGGGCCAACCTGGGAAAGCTGGTGACCATAAAATGAGCACGCTGCCCAGTGTCCGCGAGGTTTCTGATATTGGTCGGGGAGCGGGCATGCCAATTAGCCGACCGATGTCCCGGCTGGATCGCTTGCGGTGTGCCACGCGCAACGCCCATGCCCTGATCGAGGCGGTGCCGGCGTTGTCCCGGCTGGTCGCCGCCGACCTGACGCATGACATCTACGTTTCTGTTCTGCAACACCTTGAAGCGTTTCACGCCTGCATTGAGCCGGCGATCGCCTGTGCACTGACAGGGCTGCGGTCGGCGTTGGTCCTGCTTGATGGCAGCCGCCCACAGGCGCTGGCCGAGGATCTTGCGTGGTTTGGCGTGCGGCCATTGCCGTCGCCACCGATCCCCATGCCGGACACACCGGCCGGTGCACTCGGGATGCTGTATGTGGTTGAGGGGTCGGGCCTGGGTGGCCGCGTGATCGGACGGCATCTGACCGACAGCCTCGGCGTCTGCCCCGGGCAGGGCGGCAGTTTCTACTGCCGCCGGGATGCTGAAACGGTCCGCTGGCGATGGCGTCACTTATGCCAGGTGCTGGAGGGCCCTTTGCCGGGTGACGCGCCCGAGGGGCGCTTGATCGAAGGGGCGCAGGTCACCTTCCGGTTTCTCGATCGATGGCTGCGAACAATCGAAATCGTTCCCGGAATGACGGCAGCGGCGGCGCCGTGACCTGCCTGGAATGCTATCGTAAGGGATTATCACATGCCTGACTTCATCGTCGCTGGCGCTGAGCCCCAGAGTTCTGATGACCCTTATGCGCAACTCCGCACACCGGGGGCGATTCAGGGCTTCGGTGCAATGTTGGCGCTGCATCCCATGACGTTGCGGGTCCTCAACGCGAGCGAAAACGTCGACAGTGAGTTGGGCATACCACACGCTGCCATACTCGGCCAAAAGCTAAATGAGATCGTATCGGGTGAGGACGCGCTCGCGCATATCATGGAATGTATGGCATGCGACGAGCCGGTCTTTGATAACCCGATGCTGGTGACGGTCGGCTGGCGCCGCTTTGACCTGATCATGCATGCGGATGACGACATCATCTTTGCGGAACTGGAAGGTCTGGCGCCCGGCGCACCAACCCGCGCCGACATGGACCGGCTCAGCGACGACGCGATCATGGGCATGATGGTTCCGGATACGCTGGAGGCGCTGCTGGAGGCCGGGCCGCAGGCGATCCGCACCGCAACCGGATTCGATCGCGTTCTGCTCTACAAATTCGACGATTCTTTTCACGGTCAGGTTGTTGGGGAGGCGCGGCGTGCCGGGGTGGAAAGCTTCAAGGGGCTGTTCTTCCCGGAAAGCGATATCGGCGCCCCGGCGCGTCAGCTTTATGGCGAAAATTTCTGCCGCTATATTCCGCGGATTGATGGAACAACCAGCCGTCTGCGGCCGATCGACAATCCACTGACCGCCAAGCCGCTCGACATGTCCCATGCAGTGCTGCGGGCGGTAGCTCCCTGCCATATTGCCTACCTTGCCAACATGGGCGTGACGGCGTCGATGTCCTTCTCGATCATGTCGGAAGGCCGGCTCTGGGGTTTGTTTGCCTGTCATCATTACAGTGTCAGCCTGCTATCGTACACGCAGCGACTGATATGCGAACAGATCGCCATGATGTTTGCCGCCAAATTCACCGAACTGGTCAGCCCTGCGGCGATAGAGGATGACATGCAGGCGCGCTGTGCGGTCGTGTTGCGATCCTCCCCGCTGTGCCAGCCGAACCCGTTGCAGCAGGACTGGAGCGCGGAGGCCGAACGACAATTGCTGGGTCTGGTAAACGCCGAAGGAGCCGCGATCTATATCGACGGCAATGTCGGCGAAATCGGCATTTGCCCTGATCTGGCTGAACTCCACGCCTACATCGATACGTCCCCCGCGGCGTTTGACCGCCTGTTGCACATGTATGATGAGCAGGGGCTCTTCTACACCAGCAGCATCGCCTCCGTCCTGCCGTTCGGTGCTCGCATGCGCGAAAAGGGCAGCGGCCTGATGATCATTCCCCTGGCCGGCACACGACGGCATTACGTGCTGTGGTTTCGTCCGGAACTGATCGTCAAGGCGACCTGGGCGGGAAATCCCGGTGAGACGAAGGTCAAGGACCTGAATGTGCGTCACAGCCCGCGGCAGTCATTTGCCGCCTGGAAGGAAGACATTCGCGACCGGTCTGAACCCTGGACAAAGCTGGAGATCGCCAATGCGATCACCCTGCGCGACAAGATGTTGAGCATCCTGGGTTGAGCTGAAGGAGTGCTTTGCGCCGTGCGAATACAGGATCTCCGTGCGCCAGTTGACACCACACCGACGCCAGCGACGCAGGATGTGTCATCCACGGCAGCGCCGGATGCCGGCATCATGCATAGGCCGGGCGCGTCCACGGGCGATGTCCATACGCTGGAGGTCGCATACCTCAAAGCGCGCATCCAGCACTTGGAGCTGGTTCTGGAGACAGCCCGTGGCCTGATGGGCAGCAATCATGAGCGGCTGTTGCGCCGGTTGCACGATGTGCCTGGTGAGCTGGCGGAACTTGGCGTGCAACTCCGTCGTCTCGATCCGAAGCGGGTGTTGTGATCCTACGGAACAAACCGAACAGCAGGAGCGAGCACGCATGAACGCGATCGGAGATCCCGCCGAACTGTTGGCGCGGAAGGACCGGCCCGCGGGTGAAGATCCGGCAACTTATACTTTGCGGCGGACCGGCCGAAAGCCAGTCCGGTTTGAGGGTTGGCAGCTCATCGAGGCCACGGGCGCTGATCGTGCCAAGTCCGTCTGGCATGAGTTGAACGTCTATCGCACTGTCGACAATACATTTGTCATTGAGTTGACCACACGGCGTCGCCTGCCGGAAGAACAGGACAAGGCTTGCGTCAAGTCATTTCCAGACCTTGCCGGCGCTGCTGTGTGGCTTGAGAATTACCGGCCGGCTGACGATGTGCCCGTTCCGCCCGGACTGACGGCCGATGCGGCACTCCCTTGGGCCGTACTCCAGGCGGTGCAGTTGCGGCAATGTATCAGCCGCGTTGTATTGGATTACCAGACGCTGCTCAGTGAGGTGTTTGCTGCGCTCGACCTGACCGATCCGCCGGATGACCATGCGGCGCCGGGCTAAACCTGTCCCGTGAGCGTCCTGCCAATGCTGCAGCTTGCCGCCGCCGCATTTTGTCGGCGGCTTACCATGCAGCCCGGGTGCACCTGCGTACAGCGTCCGCTGTCGTCGAACACGCCGGCGGATGTCGTGTGGGAGAATACGTTGCTACGCTCGCC
>DAICYU010000199.1 GCA_027311485.1 Acetobacteraceae bacterium | reverse complement strand
AACGATCGCCGCAAGCACCGGGCTGCGCGCGAGTCGCGTGCGGGCTGCCGGCTGCCGGTCGGCGGCCAACAGACGGCGCTGAATCTCCAGCCGGGCGCTTTCGGCTTCAGCGTCGGTTAGCAGGCCGCGGGCGATATCGCGGTCGAGTTCCTGCAACTGGTCCCGGTACACAGCCTGGTCGTAGCTGGCGCGTTCCAGCACCGGCCGGTTGGCGCGCATCAAGGGCGCCAACAGGGGCAGCGCCGCGGCGAAAGCCATCACTGCAAGAAGAAGGGACAAGATCACCCGTCGGATTCCCGCAAAAGCCCGTCCAACCGCTGCCGTTCATCGGTGCTCAACGGTGGCTCCGCGGCAGGCCTGGCGTGACGCTGGCGCACCCAGATCACTGTGGCGAGCAGCCCGACCAACAGCAGTGCCGGCGGGCCATACCAAAGTACATACGTGGCGGGCTGCACCGGCGGGTCCAGCAGAACGAAAGTACCGTACCGGTTGACCACGTCCTGCACGACCTGTTTGTCGGTTTCACCCGCCACCAGCCGTTCACGGACGAAGATGCGGATATCGTGCGCCAGCCCGGCGGCGGATTCATCGATCGACTCGTTCTGGCACACCAGACAGCGCAACTGGGAGCTGATGGCGCGGGCACGGGCTTCCAGCGCTGGATTGGCCAGCCGTTCGTTGGGCTCAACGGCGTTGGCGGTGGCGAAGCCGAGAAGGAGCAGCGCGAGGAGGCCGAGCGCGGCGCGCAGGTGTTTCGCGCCGCCGGCACGATTTTGGGTGGGTCCGCTGCTCATGACTTGTCAAGCTGCTTGAGCAACGGCAGCAGCTCCTTGTTCACGGTTTCAGCGGTCAGCGGTCCGACGAAGCGGCGGCGGATACGGCCGGTGGCGTCGATCACGTAGGTCTCCGGCACCCCGTAGACGCCGAAATTCAGGCCGACGTTACCACTCTGGTCCAGCCCGACCAGCCGAAAGGGGTCGCCGTACTTGTCCAGCAGCTTTTTGGTATCCTCCGGCCGATCCTTGTAGGCGATGCCATACAGGGGCAGGTGGTTTTGCTGCGACAGGCGCATCAGCACCGGATGCTCGATCCGGCAGGGCACGCACCAGGAGGCGAAGAAGTTGACGATGAACGGATGGC
This sequence comes from Acetobacteraceae bacterium, assembly GCA_027311485.1. Classification (GTDB taxonomy): domain Bacteria; phylum Pseudomonadota; class Alphaproteobacteria; order Acetobacterales; family Acetobacteraceae; genus Rhodopila. Next base: position 6,260 of record DAICYU010000199.1, on the reverse strand, counting down.
CCTTCAGCGCATCCAGATCCAACTTCTCGCCGCCGCTCAGGCTGGCAAGGTCGAATTCCGGTGCCGGCTTGTTAAGCATGGCCGATGGCAGTTCATGCACATCGGGTCCGGCGCGAAGCGAGATCATGAAATATCCCGCTACGACCAGGAATGCCGCCAACGGCAAGAGATAGAACAGGCGTTTCATCGTGTATCGTTATTCCCCGGCCGCCGGGATTGCCTGCGGCATCCGTCGGCCCGCCCGGCTTGCCACGCCAACGCGCCAGCGCCGGTCGCTCAGGCTGACCATGCCGCCCAGGGCCATGATGACGGCGCCCATCCAGATCCACGGCACCAGCGGCTTCCAGTAAACCCGCACCGTCCAGCTGCCGGCATTATCCGTATCACCCAGCGCGACATACAGGTCCGCCAGCAGATTGGTGCGGATCGCCGTCTCGCTCGTGGTTTCCTTCTGCAGCGGGAAGAAGCGGCGCTGCGGATGCATCGTGGTGATCACCTTGCCGTCCCGCATGACCTGGATGCTGGCGTCATCCGCCGTGTAGTTCGGGCCGGGCAGCCGGTCCATATGCTCCAGCGTCAAATGATAACCGGCGATATCGAGGCTGCCGCCGGGCTTGAGGATTTCGATCGCTTCCTTGTCGAACGCCGAGGCGGAGAAGCCGGCGACGCTGACCGCCAGCCCGAGATGCGCCAGCGTCATGCCATACGCGGCGCGCGGCAGATGCACCGCTCGGCGGCCCGAATCACGCAGCGGCACGCGGAACAGGCGCAGGCGTTCGGCCAGTTCCGTCAACACCGCGGCAAACAGCCAGGCGGACAGGCCAAAGCCGAGAACGGCGAGGACGGGGCCGCCGCGGGTGACGTAGAAGGCGATGAGCAGCACGATGCCGGTGGCGATATAGGCCACCCAGAGACGCTGCAGCGCGCCCAGGATGTCGCCGCGCTTCCAGGCCAGCATCGGCCCGATGCCAACGGCGATAATCATCGGCACCATCATCGGCGCGAAGGTGCGGTTGAAGAACGGGAAGCCGACCGACAGCTTGGGGCCGCCCATCGCATCCAGGAACAGCGGATACAACGTGCCCAGGAACACCGTGGCGCAGCCGCAGGACAGCAGCACGTTGTTCAGCACCAGCGCGCCTTCGCGTGAGATCGGGGCGAACACGCCGCCGCCCTTCAGCGCCGGGGCACGGATTGCATACAGCGTCAACGACCCGCCGATCGCGACAACCAGCAGCAGCAGGATGAACGTGCCGCGCTGCGGATCGGTGGCGAAGGCGTGCACCGAGGTCAGCACGCCCGACCGGACCAGGAAGGTGCCGACCAGCGACAATGAAAAGGTGATGATCGCCAGCAGGATGGTCCAGGATTTCAGCGTGTCGCGCTTTTCCACCACGATGGAGGAGTGGATCAGCGCGGTGCCAACCAGCCAGGGCATGAAGGAGGCGTTTTCCACCGGGTCCCAGAACCACCAGCCGCCCCAGCCCAGCGTGTAGTAGGCCCACCACGATCCCATGGCGATGCCGATGGTCAGGGCGCACCAGGACGCCAGTGTCCAGGGGCGGACCCAGCGTGCCCAGGCAGCGTCCACCCGGCCCTCGATCAGCGCGGCGACGGCGAAGGCGAAGGCGACCGAGAAGCCGACATAGCCCAGGTAGAGGAAGGGCGGGTGAAAGGCGAGGCCAGGGTCCTGCAGCACGGGGTTGAGGCCGTTGCCGTTCGGCGGCGGCGGGAAGGTGCGCAGGAACGGGTTGGAGGTGAGCAGGATGAACAGCAGGAAGCCGACTGCGATCATGCCCTGGACCGCGAGCACCCGGGCGCGCAGGGCCGGGGGCAGATTGTTGCTGAACAGGGCCACCGCCGCGGCGCACAGCGACAGCATGAAGACCCAAAGCAGCATGGAGCCTTCATGGTTACCCCAGACGCCGGTGATCTGGTACAGCAGTGGCTTGTCGGTGTGGCTGTTCTCGACGACGTTGATGACGGTGAAATCGGACGTCACGTAGGCATGCATCAGCGACAGCATCGCCAATGCGGTCAGGGCGAAGCCAACCAGGGCGCAGGACCGCCCGACTGACATCCAGCCGACATGGCGCCGAGCAGCGCCGATCAGGGGCACTGTGGACTGAACGATGGCGACGAACAGCGCCAGGATCAGGGCGAAATGGCCGAGTTCGGTAATCATCGCGGCGTTATCCGTCCGTTAGCCGGTGTGTTGCCATCATGGCAGGGGTGGACCCTGCCATGAAGAAGCAGGTAGGCCGGCTGACGCAGCCATCAAGCCGCGTGCCGCCGCTCCTGCGGAAGGATGGCGTGCAACGCGGCGACGAGCTCGTCCATCATCGCATCCGTGTGCAGCGGGCCCGGGGTGAAGCGCAGCCGTTCCTCGCCGCGCGGTACCGTGGGGTAGTTGATCGGCGTCGCATACATGCCGAAATCCTGCAGCAGGCGCTGGCTGACTTCCATGCAAAGCGAGGCCTCCCCAATGTGCAGCGGGACAATGTGGCTGACGGACTCGATCCGCGGCAGGCCGGCCCGGTCGAAGCGCGCCTTTAGGGCCGCCGCACGCTCGAACAGCGTGGCCCTGCGCGCATGATCCTGCCGCACATGCCGCACGCTGGCCAGTGCGGCGGCGGCGGTCATTGGCGGCAGCGACGTGGTGAAGATGAAGCCGGGGGCGGTGGATCGGATGAAGTCGATTACGTCGGCATCGCCGGTGACGTAGCCGCCATGGCAGCCAAACGCCTTGGCCAGCGTGCCTTCGATCACGTCGATGCGGTCCATCAGGCCTTCGCGATCGGCGATACCGCCGCCGCGCGTCCCGTAGAGGCCGACGGCATGGACCTCATCGAGGTAGGTCATCGCGTCGTAGCGGGCGGCGAGGTCGCAGATGGCGCCGATGGGGGCAATGTCGGCGTCCATGGAATAGACGGATTCGAAGGCGATCAGCTTGGGTGCGGACACCGGCGCCGCCTTCAGCAGGGATTCGAGGTGCCCCATGTCGTTATGGCAGAAGATGTTGCAGACGGCGCGGGAACCCTTGATGCCGGCGATCATCGAGGCATGGTTCTTGGCGTCGGAGAACACGTGCCACGCCTTGTCCGGGCCGTTCGGCAGGCTGTTCAGAATGGTGGACAGGGCGGCCTGGTTGGACACGAAGCCCGAGGTGAACAGCAGCCCGGCCTGCTTGCCGTGCAAATCGGCCAGCTCAGCCTCAAGCGCGTCATGCACCGGACTGGTGCCGCTGATGTTGCGCGTGCCGCCGGCGCCGGCGCCCATGGTCCGCGCCGCCTCACACGCCGCTTCGACCAGGACGGGGTGGCCGCCCATCGCCAGATAGTCGTTTGACGACCAGACCAGAACGCGGCTGCCATCCGGACGCAGGTAGTAGGGGAAACCATCGGCGCGTTTCTGCAGCGGGGTGAACACACGGTAACGGCCCTGCTCGCGGATCGAGTCCAAAGACCGGCGGCAATGATCGTGAAACGCTTTCATCCGTGGTAGCCCCTCATGTTGACCCGCTCGCGCCGGGTCACGCCTTTTCCCAATCCGGTACGCAGGGTGCCTTGATCCGGATCAACCGGATACTGCAATCGATGCGACGGGTTAGATGCCCCGAACCGTCGTCTCGTCAACACATAAAGGCGCACATGGACAGCGCTTCATCGCATTCCACTGGGCGTTCCACTGGGCGTTCCACTGGGCGCGCCACTGGGCACGCCCTTGGAGACGCCCTTGGGCATACCCCTGGACACGCCCCTGGGCACTTCACGGGCCAGGCATACCAGCCGGGTTATTTGCATCGGGCAGCACCAGTGCCATATCGTCTGCTGCACCGCAAAATCCGCCACTTTCCAGGAGTCATGCATGCCGCTGAGCCAGCCCGCCGACCGCGAGCGTCTGCATACACGTGCCATTGAGATCAACGGCTACCGCCGCGCGGACGGACTGTATGACATCGAGGCGCATCTGACGGATACCAAGAGTTTCGGCCAGACCAACTACGACCGCGGCTATATCGAAGCGGGTGAGCCGATCCATGACATGTGGATCCGCCTTTCGGTGGATGAGCAGATGCTGATCCATACGGTCGAGGCGGTCAGCGAGAAGACGCCATACGTAACCTGCCCGACGGCCGCGCCCAATTTCGGCCGGCTGGCCGGCCTGCGGATCAAGGCGGGGTTTCTGCGGGAAGCCAATCAGCTGGTCGGCGGAACCATCGGCTGCACGCACCTGCGTGAATTGCTCCAGCAGATCGCGACCACCGCGTTCCAGACCATCAACCCAGCCCGCGCCCGGCGTGAAATGCAGGCCGAAGGCGTTCAGGACGCGCCCGGCAGCGACACCATGGATAAGCGCATCACCGAGAAATGGGGCGGCGGAAACAAGATCCTCAACACCTGCCTGGCCTATGACGAGAAGGGGCCGCTGGTGAAGCGACGCTGGCCGCACCTCTACACAGGCCCGGACGCGGTCACCGAGGCGGCTGATTGATTCTGCCATTTGGCGTGGCCGGTCAGTTGCGGCGCCACAGCTCCTCGCTGAGGGCGGTGGCGAAGCCGGTCCACAGCACCAGGGGCAGGGAGGTCAGGGCAGCGGTCGAGTCGATGCTAGCCGCGGCAAGCGCGGTGCCACCGGCCGACGCGAACATGCCGGCCGAGACGGCGGCGCTGGGGCCAAGGCGGCGGAGGCCGAAGAACACGGCGGGGAAACCGGCAAGCCCGGCCAGACTGCCGGCCCAGCACGCCAGGGCCGCGGTGCGGGCGCGGCTCGGCTCGCGGCGCAGCAGGCGGTAGCCGGTCAGGCATAGAAGCACGTCCAGCACACCCCAGGCCGCACCGATGGCCGGTCCGGGCGGCGTGCCGGGCGGTTTGCGCAGCGCCGCGTACCAGATCGCGGTGCGCGGCCGTTGCGGCCCGAAACTGCCGCCGGTGACGGCAGCGGTCAGAACCGCGCCAATGGCCAGTGCAGCGGCGCGTGAAGATTTCATGCTCCGGCGCGCCGAACGGTGATGTGCAGGTGGGACATGCCGAGGAGAACGCCGGGGCACGGACGGGTTCCACCCGCTCCCGCAGTCGTCAGACGGGCTTGCGGCCCGGCGTCGGATGGGCCTGCCGACCGCCTGGGCGTTGCGTTCGGATGTCATTTGCGGGTGGGCGTTGCCACGATCCGCGAGCACGGCTGATCCAGATCATCTGACGCGCATCGTGCCGTGGTGTATGGTCCCTCTTGAAACGCATGGCGTTTTGCGGATTATGCGCCGACTGGCTTGGGGCGGTTCCCCCGGCGATGTTAGGAATTTGACGCATGGACATCGACTTGCACGGCGACCACGGCCCGGGCGCGGCTGTCATCAAGCAACCATACCATCTGCCTGATCCAAGCCCGTGGCCGTTGATGGGCTCGATCGGCGGATTCCTGACCGTGTTCGGGATCATCCTCGCCGCCCATTTCGGCAACTATGTGGTCCTGGTGCTGGGCGTCCTGACCATCCTGGCCACCATGGCGTTCTGGTGGCGGGACGTGTTGCGGGAAGGCAGGATCCCGGGCGCGCACAGCGCGATTGTCCGCCTGGGCCTGCGCTACGGCATGACGCTTTTCATCGCCAGTGAAGTGATGTTCTTCGTCGGGTTTTTCTGGGCCTATTTCAACTTCCTGCTTTTCCCGGACACCCAGGGCAATGGTCAGACGGTCTGGCCGCCATCCACCATCCATACCTTCGATCCGTTCCACCTGCCGCTGCTGAACACGATGATCCTGCTGCTGTCCGGCACGACGGTAACCTGGGCGCATCACAGCCTGCTGGAGAATGACCGCAAGGGCCTGATCCGGGGCCTCGGGCTGACGATCCTGCTGGGCATCAGCTTCACCATCTGCCAGGCGATCGAGTACTCGCATGCGCCGTTCAAGTTCGTCGGCGGCGGCGTGTATCCCTCGACCTTCTTCCTGGCCACCGGGTTCCATGGCTTCCATGTCATCGTCGGCACCTGCTTCCTGACGGTGTGCTGGTTCCGTGCGCGGAACAACCAGTTTACGCCGGAGCGCCATTTCGGGTTCGAGGCCGCGGCTTGGTACTGGCACTTCGTTGACGTGGTGTGGCTGTTCCTGTTCGCCTGCATCTATTGGTATGGCGCGGGTAACATCGCTGTGGAATAACTGCGACTGAAGCCAGCCGGTATCCAAAGAACGCGGGCTTCGGCCCGCGTTTTTTCGTATTGGCGCCGGCTGGCCCCGCCCTATGTGAGTCGATCTGATCCGGC
>DAICYU010000198.1 GCA_027311485.1 Acetobacteraceae bacterium | reverse complement strand
GCTGATCATCATCGCCCAACGCCACCGTTCCGAGGAAACCGCGTTCGAGCTGCTTGAGCAGATCATGCCGTTTGCCGAAGATATCGTTGCGTTTGGCCTCGGAGGGCCGGAGGTCGGACATCCACCTTCGAAGTTTTCCAACTTCTTCCAGGCGTGTCGGGCGAGGGGCTTCCGCATTGTCATTCACGCAGGGGAGGAGGGTCCTGCATCCTATGTCCGTGAGGCGGTCGATCTCGGCGCGGACCGCATTGACCACGGCAATGCATGCATCGACGATCCTGCTTTGGTGACGGAGCTCGCCAAGGCGCAGACACCGCTGACGCTGTGTCCCCTTTCCAATCTTCGCCTGAAGGTGATCCCAAGCATGGAGGCGCAGCCGCTCAGGAAACTGATGGCTGGAGGCGTGCGCGTGACGATCAATTCGGACGACCCGTCTTATTTCGGCGGGTATGTGAACGCGAATTTCAAAGCCTGCCGCGAGACGTTCGCGCTGACACGCGCCGAACTGACTGAGCTTGCCAGAAACAGCTTCACCTCTGCGTTCCTCCCGCAGAACGTCAGGCAGGGCTACCTTGAGATGATCGATGCCCACGCGGCTCAGTAGTCGTCAGTGCTACTGGCAGCAGTCTTGTGCAGTTTCGATGTTTTCGAACCAAACAATCCGGACCACAGCTTCGACGAACGCCCGCTCCTGCGCGCTCATCCCCGACTTCCGGATTTCGAGCGCTCCGAGGCCGCCCAGTGGGCGCTGGGCCGCCGTTCACGACCAGCCGGACCTGTCCCGGGCGGACCGTGGGCTGGCCGAACCACTCGTGTGCCCTGGACGCCCGGCACAGGGCCACCGGCCGCGTGCCTTATGGCATTTGCAGGACGCACAGGCGTGCGCGCCCAAGGTCACGGTGACAGCGCTTACCAGGCGGTCCGGTAGCCCTGGAACGGTGTCGGGATCGTCTTGATTTCCTGCAGGACATCCGACGGCACGTCGGCACCTTCGGTGGTGGAGTCGGCGCGCATGTTCAGCGCGTCGCTCAGGCCGCCGAAACGTTCAGCGATCCGCTGCGCGATCTCATCATGGGTGCCGACAGCGGCGAACAGGTGCACCACGTCATCCGGCACGCGGGCGGCCATTTCGTTCCACTTGCCGGCTTTCGACATCGCATTCAGTTCGCGGCCGAGGTCGCCAAGGCCGTGCAGGTCCAGCACCGGCCAATAGCCGGGAGTAGAGCCATAGAAGGCGACGCGACCGCGCACCGCCTCGAACATCTTTGCCGTCGCCGCGGCATCGGGGCCGGTGGCGACGAAGCCGCCGCCGGTGATTTCAAAATGCGCGCGGGTGCGGCCGGTGCGGGCCATGCCTTCCTGCAGGCGTGGCAGAATGACATCCTGTAGATACTGCCGGGTGCAGAACCCGTGCAGGCGGACGCCATCCGCCACCTCCCCGGCCAGACGCAGCGAATGCTCGCCGACCGCCGCCAGGGTGATCGGGACCATCTTCTGCCCGGTGGACGGGGGCATGAAGTAGGGCGGCATCAGCGTGAAGGTGTAGTGCTTGCCGCGGAAGTCGAGCTTTTCGCCTTTGTCCCATGTGGTCCAGATCGCCCGCAGCGCCTGGACGTATTCGCGCAGGCGGGGCGCAGGCGCGGTCCAGGGCACGCTGAAGCGCTTTTCGTTATGCGGGCGGATCTGCGGACCGATACCCAGCACGAAGCGCCCGCCCGAGGCATTCTGCAGGTCCCAGCAGGCATTGGCAACGACCATCGGGCTGCGCGGAAAGGCAATGGCGACGGACGTGCCGAGCTCGACGCGTGTGGTGCTGACGGCGGCGATGGCGTGGGCCAGGAACGGATCGTGCTTGTTTTCCATCGTCAGCAGGCCGTCGTAGCCTGCGTCCTCCATCGCCTTCGCAGCAGCAGCGGTGGTACGCAGGTCGGCCTGCGGCAACGTGTTCAGGACGCGCATGATCAGCGGCCCTTGAAGACGGGGCGGCGCGTTTCCTTGAAGGCGGCAATGGCTTCGCGGTGATCCTCGGTCTGGCTGCAGCGGGCCTGGTGGAAGGCTTCCAGATCCATCAGCATATTGAAATCACCCGTTTCGGCGGCATACAGGTTTCGTTTCGTATAACCCAGGGCGATGCGCGGCATGGCGGCGATCCGGCGGGCGAGTGCCATGGTGGTTTCTTGCAGCGCGGTGTCGTCGGCGACCTGGTTCACCAGCCCGATCGACAGCGCCTTGTCAGCGTCGATCATATCGCCGGTGAAATACAACTCCCGCGCTTTTGCGGTGCCGACGAGGCGCGTCAGGCTCCATGTGCCGCCCCAGTCGCCGGACAGGCCGATCTTGATGAAGCCGGTGCCGAAACGGGCGGATTTCGCGGCAACGCGCATGTCGCACGCCAGCGCCATCGCCATGCCGGCGCCGACGGCGACGCCGTTGACCATCGCGATGATGACCTTCGGTGTGGTGTGGATCAGCGTCGCGATCTTGCCGGAGTTCTGGATTCCGGCAGCCCGGTTTTCAAAGCCGCGGGCGTTGCGGTCGCTCATGGACTTGACGTCGCCGCCGGCGCAGAAGCCGCGTCCGGCACCGGTGAGCACAATGCATCCGACGGAATCGTCCAGTGTCAGCCGGGGAATGGCTTCCAGCAGCCCCTCGCGGATTTCATCCGACAGGGCGTTCAGCGACTCGGGCCGGTTCAGCGTCAGGGTGGCGACGCCATCCTGAATGGTTTCGAGCAGGTGGGACATGGACGTTTCTCCGTAGCGTCGGGCGGCAAATCTGGCCGGGTCCAGCCGATGCCGCAACTCCCGCCGGCATTGCTGGGGAACCGGCGTCGGGTTAGACTCTCGCGGAAAAAGACAGGGGGAGGACGGCGGCCAATGAAGCTCGCATTTTTTGACGACTTCAGGCTGGGGATCGTCAGGGACGACGTGATCCATGATGTCTCGGCCGTCGTGCAGGATATTCCGCATGTCGGGCCGGGCGACCTGATCAATGGGCTGATCGCGCGGTTCGACGCATATCGCGGGCGGCTGGAAGAGGCGACCCGACAGGCTGGAAAGCCGCTGGCCGAGGTGCGGCTGCGGCCGCCGTTGCCGCGGCCCGGCAACATCGTGTGCATGGCGGTGAACTACCTGGAAGACGGCACGCTGGCGAAGCCGGCGCCGATCAACGCGTTCCACAAGGCGGCCAATGCGATCATCGGCCCAGGCGATACGATGGTGCTGCCCGACGTGCCGGCGACGATCTTCGAGGGCGAGGCGGAGATGGCGGTGGTGATCGGCAAGCGTGCCAGCCGGGTGCCGGCGGCGCAGGCGATGGCGCATGTCTTCGGCTATATCAACTTCATCGACGGATCGGCGCGCGGCCTGCCGCCGGCCGGGAACGTGTTCTTCCAGATGAAATCGCGCGACACGTTCGCGCCGATCGGACCCTATCTGGTGACGAAGGATGAGATCGCCGATCCGCAAAAGCTGTCGATCCGGCTGTGGGTCAATGGTGTACTGAAACAGTCCTTTAACACCGACGACATGGCGCACAGCATCGCGCGGTGCATCGAATGGGTGTCCGCAATCCACACGCTGGAGCCTGGTGACATTCTGGCCACCGGCACCAATCATCGCGGGCTGTCCAGTTTCATGGACGGCGATGTGGTCGAGCTGGAAACCGAGGGGCTGGGCCGGCTGCAGTTCAATGTGCGCGACGACTTGAAGCGCACCTGGTCGCGGGAAACGCGGCTGGACCGGCAGAAGAAGGGCCTGGAAGGACCGACGCCGCAACTGACCGGCAAATACGCGACGGCGGAGTAGATGGGGGCCGGATACCTTGTTGTGCGCGCGGTGGTGGCCGATCCGGCTGACCGCACGCCGTTCGATGAATGGTATCGGCAGGAACATTTGCCCGATGCGCTGAAGGCCTTCGACGCCCGTTCGGCGATGCGGGGATGGAGCACCCTGGACCCCGCCGTGCACACCGCATTCTACCGCTTCCATACGGTGGAAGCGGCACAGGCCGCCGCAAGCGGGCCGGCGATCAAGGACCTGATTGCCGCGTTCGACCGCTGCTGGGGCACCCGCGTGACGCGAACGCGCGACATCCTGGCCATTGCCGACGAACTGGAGGAACAACGCCATGAAAGATCCTGAAATCGCCAAACTCCGCGACATCATCCTGGCTCGGCCTCGCGCTTCGGAGGTCGCGCAGATGCGCCGCGATGCCGACGCGCGCGGGTTGAGCTTTGGCCTTGCATCGGATGTGACGGTGCAGCCGGTGGATGCGAACGGCGTGAAGGCGGAATGGACATCCACGCCGGACGCCGACGCGGCGAACGCGATCCTGTACCTGCACGGCGGCGGCTACGTGCTTGGGTCATTGGACAGCCATCGGCATCTGGTGGCCGAGGTCGGACGCGCTTCCGGTGCGCGGACGCTGGCGGTGGATTACCGGCTGGCGCCGGAACATCCGTTCCCGGCCCCGGTCGAGGACACGGTCGCCGCCTATCGCTACCTGCTGGGCAGCGGCATCAAGGCCAACCGTATCGCGATCGCGGGGGACAGTGCCGGCGGCGGACTAGTAGTCGGTGCGATGCTGGCGATCCGGGAGGCCGGGCTGCCCCTGCCCGGCTGTGGCTGGTGCATCTCACCCTGGGTGGACATGGAAGCGCTGGGGCAGTCGTTCACCGACCGCGCCGCGGCGGACCCGACGGTGCAAAAGGCGACCATTCAGATGATGGCGCAGTGGTACCTCGGCGGTGCCAATCCCCGGCATCCGCATGCGGCGCCGATCCATGGCGACCTGGCGGGATTGCCGCCGCTGCTGATCCAGGTGGGTTCGGCGGAGACGCTGCTGGACGACTCGGTTGCCCTGGCGCGCAAGGCGGGGGCGGCCGATGTCGTGGTCGATCTGCAGATCTGGCCGGAGATGATCCACATCTGGCACCTTTATTTCCCGATGCTGGGGGCTGGGCGGCGGGCGATTGCATCAGGCGGATCGTTCGTACGGGATGCGCTGCGGGGCGCATAGGATCGGGGAAGGTCGCTCGTTACAGCAAAATAGCGGCTGTGACGGCGCCATTCTTCACCTGCGGTGGCAGCCGAGCGGCGTGGTCGTAGCGCCGTCGTTGGGCGCCTACGCCGCGGCCTTGCGGGTTCGCTCCGCCGAACCCGCCTTGACCACGACCTTGATCGCGTCGTCGATCCGCTCCCGCGCATAACGCAGGGCGGTGGGAAGATCGGTCAGCGGGAAGGTGTGGGTGTGGATCTTCGTCGCGTCGAACCGTTTCTGGCGCATGAACGCCTCGGCGCGATGGGTGGCGCTTTTGCCCTCGCCGCGGATGCCGTAAAGATAGATATTGTTACGAACGATACTGGCGACGTCGACGACGGTGGGTTCGTGCGCAAAGGCGGCCAGGCAGATCTTGCCGCCGCGGTTGACCATCCGCACCGCTTCGTTCACCGCCTGTGCCGCGCCTGAACATTCAACGACGTAGTCCACGCCCCTGCCCCCGTTGGCGCGGCGCACGGCGTCCACCGCGTCTTCCTGGCGCGCGTTCACCACATGGTCGGCGCCCAGTTCCAGGCCCATCTTCAGCCGGTTGTCGCGGGTGCCGGTCAGGATCACCGGCGATGCGCCAAGGGCCTTGGCAACGGCAACCGCCATCAGGCCGATCGGGCCGGGGCCGGTTACAGCGACGCTGTCCCCGGCAACGAGGCCGCCAAGTTCGGTCAGGCCGTACATGGCCGTGCCGGCGGTCACCACCAGAGTGGCTTCCTCATCCGACATGGAGTCAGCAAGTCGGATCAGCGTGTTGATGTGGTTGACCGCGTATTCCGAAAAGCCGCCGTCGGTGGTGAAGCCGTTGGCGCGATGGCCTTTATTTACCTCACCGTAATTTAGGCCGTAGTTGTGACAGGCGGTGTACATACCTTCGCGGCAGCGCTTGCATTGGCCGCAGCCGGCGTGAATTTCAACCGTTACACGATCGCCAATTGTGTATTCATCGACGCCTGCGCCGAGCGCGACGACGGTACCCATGTATTCGTGTCCAGGTGTAAAACGTTTGTTGAACGGCGGTCCGCCCTGGATCATCGCGGGCGGGCCGTGATCGATGATTTCCAGGTCTGTCGCGCAGATCGCGACCGCATCGATCCGCACCAGCACCTCCGCCCGGCCTGGTACCGGGGTTGGCTTTTTGGCGAAAGTCAATTCCCCTGGGTCACCCAGAATCCACGCTTTCATCATCTCGGGAACTGAAAAGCCGGGCGCGGTTTTCACATTGTGGTGATGATACATCCGCGTCTCCTGGCTGCTCAGGCGCGATTTGCGTGCGCGGACGAATGGTTCCTGAAAGTCGCTGTGCCGTCAAACGGGAGCGAGACCCGGTCGGTGCCGGAGTTGCCGATGGTCGAGCAGCGGGGTATCGCAGCGAAACGGGTAAAAAGCCCGCGGACGGGAGGATAAACAATGGATGTTCGCTTTGATGGCAGGGTTGCCATCGTCACAGGCGCCGGGGCCGGCCTTGGCCGCCAACACGCGCTGCTGCTGGCATCTCGGGGCGCCAAGGTGGTCGTGAACGATCCCGGCGGATCGGTTGACGGCACCGGTGGCGCTCATGCCGCGGCGGATCAGGTCGTGGCCGAAATTCGTGCGGCTGGCGGCGAAGCGGTCGCATCCTATGCGTCGGTGGCCGAGGAAGCATCGGCGAAAAGCATCATCGACACCGCCATGGATCAATGGGGCAAGGTCGATGCGCTGGTGTGCAACGCCGGCATCCTGCGGGACAAGGCATTCAACAACATGACGATGGCGGACTATGAGTTCGTCAATCAGGTGCACCATTTCGGCACAGCGTACTGCATCAAGGCGGCGTGGCCGATCATGCGCAAGCAAGCCTATGGGCGGATCGTCGTCACCACGTCAGGCTCGGGCACCGTCGGCAACTTTGGCCAGGCCAATTACGGCGCCGCGAAGATGGCGGTGAACGGGCTGATCAATGTGCTGCGGCATGAAGGGGCGAAGTACAACATCCGCTGCAATGCCATCTCCCCTTCAGCCTATACGCGCATGACGGAATCGCTGTTGCCGCCGGACATTGCGCCGTGGATGAAGCCGGAGCTGGTGTCGCCGGCTGTGGCCTGGCTGTGCAGCGAGGAATGCGACCAGAACGGAGAAATCATTGCCGCCACCGCTGGCGGATATGCCAGGGTGCAGTATTTCGTGACCGAGGGCGTGCAATTCGACCCGGCCGAACCGGTGACCATCGAAATGGTGCGTGATTCACTCGACAAGATCCGCGACCTGACCGGCGAGGGGCGCGCCGGCAAGGGCGTAGAGGGAATGCCGGTCAATTTCTACAAAAAGGGTGGGAAAACGCTGGACGACTTGGCGAGCGAATTGAAAGACGAAGGCTGGAACATC
>DAICYU010000197.1:265-7421 GCA_027311485.1 Acetobacteraceae bacterium | reverse complement strand
CGAAGACCAGGCCGGCGAACAGGCGGTTCAGCGCGGTGCGATGGCCTGACAGGTGGATCGCCGCCTTCATGCCCAGGTAGCCGCCGGCGATGCCACCACCGATGAACTGGGCTGCGACCAGCCAGTTCACCAGTCCCGACGCGGCGTAGTTCAGCGCTGTCGTCAGGCCGAACGTGCCCACCGCCAGCAGCGAGGAGCCGATCGCGTTGATCAGCGGCATCCCGGTGGCCAGCATCAGGCCCGGCACGATCATGAAGCCGCCGCCGATGCCGAAGAAGCCCGACATCAGGCCGACGCCGACGCCGATCCCGGCGGTTTTCGCGAGTACGACGGGCGTCATCCGCTCATGCCCGGTGCTGGGGCCACGGCGGGGCCGCAGCATCAGGAAACCAACCAGGATCATCATCAGTGCGAACAGCAGGATCAGCTTGTGTCCGTCGATTGCCTTGCCGATCGTGGAGCCAACCAGCGCGCCCAGCACGCCAGCGGCCGCGAACACCGCCGCGCTGGCCCAGCGCACATTGCCGGCGCGTGCATGCCCGCCGAAGTTGATGAAGGCATTGGCTGATACGGCCAGCGCGCCGGTGCCGATTGCCGCATGCGGCCCCATGCCGACCACGTAAAGCAGCAGCGGCGTCGCGACGATCGAGCCGCCGCCGCCGATCAGGCCCAGGACAAAGCCGACAAAGCTGCCGGAGACGACGGCCAGGAGCGCGGTCATGTGCCCTCCTTGCCGAGGCGCAGGCTCCAGCCGGCGGTGGCGAACACGCCGCACGCAGACCCGGGCAGCCCCGGCCGCGTTCGCTGCGCGGACGCGGCGGGAGGCTGCAGCATCGTCGGCGTGGGTAGGGCGCCGCCGCCTTCGGTGCGGAACACGGTGCTCAGCGTCTGGATGATCGGCCGCACGCGGTCATCGGCGAGGGAATAGAACACCGACTTGGCCTGTCGTCGCGTTTTCACCAGACCGACCTCCCGCAGTTGCGCGAGTTGTTGGGAGAGGCTGGGCTGTCGCAAACCAAGTTCGTTTTCCATGCCGGCCACCGCAATCTCACCTTCCAGCAGGCGGCACAGGATCTGCAGGCGGGTCGGATGCGCCAAGGCGCGCAGGAATTCCGCGGCGGCATGCGGGTCGCAGGTGCCGCTAGTCATGCCCCTATCTGTCATATGCGCGCATCCTTCATGGCCGCACCCTTTTTGACCGGACTCCTGACAGTCGCATTCCTCATGACCGGACTCCGCATGATCGCGCTGGGCGCGACTGATAGTACCAGGCCGGCGCGCCGGCCTGCTCCCGCGACCTTGCTTCCGCGACCGTGACCGGTGGCGGCAGAATACCGTCATCGCCCGGCCGCCATTCGGCCGGCGTGGAAAGTCCCGACGCATCGGTTTCCTGTAATGCCGCCAGCACCCGCAGCAATTCCTCCACGCTCCGCCCGGTCGTCATCGGATAGTATCCAAGCAGCCGGATGATTCCGGCCGGATCGATCAGGAACGACGCGCGCACCGTGGCCGTATTGCTGTCCTGCGTGTGGATCATGCCGTAGGCCGCGGCGACGGTCATCGACAGGTCCTCGGCCACCGGGAAGGGGATGTCGATCCCGAACGCCTGTCGGATGGCCTGCACCCAGGCAAGGTGCGCGAACAGGCTATCCACGGAAAGGCCGAGCAGGTCACAGCCAAGCGTCTGGAAGCGCGGAAAAGCGCGGGCGAAGGCGATGAATTCCGATGTGCAGACCGGGGTGAAATCGGCGGGATGGGAGAACAGCAGCAGCCATCGGCCGCGATACTGATCCAGGCTGCGCGGGCCCAGCGTGGTGCGAAGGGCGAACGGAATCGCCGGTTCACCGAGTCGCGGCGGGCGCGTCGGCGGCATCACCGTGGTTGCCGGCGGCATGCCGACGGGTCCTACGGGGGTGTCGGAAGCAGTTGTCAATGGCCGTTCCCCAGCTTGACGTTATACATTTAAGGAAAGTATATAACATAAAGTGACCGCAGGGGATCGCGATGTCAACTTGGGACGGTTTCCACCTGGCCAGGGCGCAGTTCGCCTTTACAATCATGGCTCACATCATCTTTCCGGCACTGTCGATCGGACTGGCGAGCTATCTCGCGGTACTGGAAGGATTGTGGCTGCGCACCGGTCGCACGGTCTACCTGGATCTGTTCCATTACTGGCTAAAACCATTTTCCCTCGCCTTCGGCATGGGCGTCGTCAGCGGCGTGGTCATGTCCTACCAGTTCGGCACCAACTGGTCGTCCTTCGCTGACAAGACCGGCGCCGTCATCGGCCCGCTGATGGGCTATGAGGTTCTCAGCGCCTTCTTCCTGGAAGCCGGCTTCCTCGGCGTCATGCTGTTCGGCATGAAACGCGTCGGCCCCCGGCTGCATTTCGCCGCGACCTGCATCGTTGCCGTCGGCACCCTGATTTCCGCGTTCTGGATCCTGGCGGTGAATTCCTGGATGCAGACGCCGGCCGGGTTCACAATCGGCCCCGACGGCCGTTTGCTGCCGGCAAGCTGGTGGCAGATCATCTTCAACCCCAGCTTCCCCGTTCGCTTCCCGCACATGGTGCTGGCCGCATACCTGTCGGTCGCCTGCATCGTCGGCGCCACCGGCGCCTGGCACCTGCTGCGCGGGCGCGGCAGCCCGGCCGTGCAGACGATGTTCTCCATGGCCCTGTGGATGGCCGCGCTGGCCGCCCCGGCGCAGATTTTCATGGGCGACCTGCACGGGCTGAACACGTTGCAGCACCAGCCCGTCAAGGTCGCAGCGATGGAGGGGCATTATGACAGCCACGACGGCGCCCCGCTGATCCTGTTCGGCTTCCCCGATGACAAGACGCAGCGGGTGGACGATGCGCTCGAAATCCCGAACCTGTCCTCGCTCATCCTGACTCATTCCTGGAACGGCCATGTGCGCGGCCTGAAGGAATGGCCGCCGCAGGACCGCCCGCCGGTTGCGGTGGTGTTCTGGGCCTTCCGCGTAATGGTGGGGCTGGGCTTCGCCATGCTGGGCCTGGGCGTTGCCGGCCTGTGGCTGCGCTGGCGCGGCCGCCTGTTCACCACGCGCCCGCTGCACTGGGCCGCCCTCGCCCTGGGGCCGGCGGGTCTGACCGCCTTGCTCGCCGGCTGGGTTACTACCGAGGTCGGCCGTCAGCCCTACACGGTGTACGGCGTGCTCCGCACCGTCGACAGCGTGTCCCCGGTCGGCGCGCCGGGCCTCGCCGTGTCGCTCACCGCCTTCGTCCTGGTCTATCTCACCGTCTTCGGCGCCGGCATTCTGATGCTGCTGCGCCTGCTCGCCAGCCCGCCACAGGCCAATGAAGCCGGCCCGCCGCCGCAACCCTCCCACGCCGCCGGCATCACGCCCGGCCCGGCACTGGCAGCGGAGTGACCGCCATGCTCCCTGTCATCTGGGCGGCGCTGATCGCCTTCGCGGTCCTCGCCTATGTCGTGCTCGACGGCTTCGACCTGGGCGTCGGCATCCTGTTCGCGGTGGAGCGGGAGGATGTCAGCCGCGACGTCATGGTCAACTCCGTCGCGCCGGTCTGGGATGGTAACGAGACCTGGCTGGTGCTGGGCGGCGGCGGATTGTTCGCCGTTTTTCCGCTGGCCTACGCCACCATCATGCCGGCGCTCTACCCGGCCATCATCGGCATGCTGCTGGCCCTGGTGTTCCGCGGCGTCGCCTTTGAGTTCCGCTTCCGCGCCGCCACCCGCACCGGGCGCAGGCTGTGGGATATCTCGTTCGCCGCGGGCTCGACCGTCGCCGCCTTCTGCCAGGGGCTGACGCTGGGCGGGCTGCTGCAGGGCATCCACGTGGTGAACCGCGCCTATGCCGGCGGCTGGTGGGACTGGCTGAGCAGCTTCAGCGTCCTGTGCGGTGTCGCGCTGGTGATCGGCTATGCGCTGCTGGGCGCCACCTGGCTGATCTGGCGCACCGACGGCGCCCTGCAAACACGCTGCCGGGGCTATGCCAAGGCCCTGGGTGCGGCGACCCTGGGCCTGATCATTGTCGTCAGCCTGTGGACCCCGATGCTGCATCCCGAGTTCGAGGCACGCTGGTTCGGCTGGCCCGGCATCCTGCTGACCAGCCCCGTGCCGATTCTGGTCGCGCTGCTTGCCTGGCGCGGCTGGCTCGGCCTGGCGCACCAGGAACACCGGTCCCCGTTCCTGTGTGCGCTGGGCTGGTTCGTGCTGTGCTTCGCCGGCCTGGGCATCAGCATGTTCCCGCTGATGGTGCCGCCCTCGATCGACATATGGCAGGCCGCCGCGCCGCCCTCGAGCCAAGCGTTCCTGCTGGTCGGCGCCGCCGTCCTGGTGCCGATCATCCTGGCCTATACCGGCTACGCCTACTGGGTGTTCCGCGGCAAGGTCGTGCCGGGAGTGCACTACCATTGACCGCCCTGGCATCGACCCGACCGGCATCGATGCAACTTGCATCGACGCAAATGGTATCGACGCAGCTGGCAATGACCGCACTGGCAATGACCGCACTGGCGTTGACAACGCTGTCCTTGACCATGCCATCTTTGACCACGCGGGCGTCAGCCGAACCGGTTGCGTCATGACCGGCGAGTGGGACCGCCCGAACCGGGTGCCCTGGCCGCCGATCCTGTTCGGCGCGGCGGCGGTCGTCGCGCTGGTGCTTGACCATCTGGCACCGCTTGGCGCGTGGCCGCAATCGGTCGCGCTGCGCGGCGTCGGCGCTGCCTTGATGGCGGCCGGCATCGGCCTGGACGGCGCCGCCATGCTGACCATGCACCGCCGCAAGGCCAACATCCTGCCGCACCGGGCCGCCACGGCACTGGTCACCACCGGGCCGTTCGCCCTGTCCCGCAATCCCATCTACCTCGGCAACACATTGCTGCTGATCGGCATCGGCCTGGCCTTCCGCGCGCCCTGGTTCCTGCCCGCCGCGCTCACCGCCGCCCTGGCCGTCAGCGCCCTGGCCATCCGGCGGGAGGAAGCACACCTCGCCGCCCGCTTTGGCCAGGACTGGGCCGCCTACGCGCACCGCACGCCTCGCTGGCTGACCCTGTGGCCGAAGGCGGCACCGCAACAATCATCCAAGGGAGACGCCTCATGACCGCCAATGTTGGAACCGCCGACCGTGTCATCCGGATCATCGCCGGACTGGTCCTGCTCTCATTGCTGTTCCTGCTGGATGGCCCGGCCCGCTGGTTCGGCCTGATCGGCATCATCCCGCTGGTCACAGCCTTCGTTCGTTTCTGCCCGCTTTACGCAATACTGGGCATCCGCACCTGCCCGCTGTCTGGCCAGCTTGGTCATTCGTAACAACATCAAACTGACCACCGGCTGCGCGGCTTCAGCCTGAGCCGCACAGCCGGCGCCCGGCAGCCTTCGCCGGACAGCCCCTGGCCCAACCCGCCCCGCTGTGGCAGGCTTCCCGCAACCATAACGGGAGGATGTCATGAACCAGGCCGTCGCCAGCGTCCCATTCTTGTCCGGCGTCAAGATTGTCGACCTGACGCAGTTTGAGGCCGGGCCCTCCTGCACCGAAGCCCTCGCCTGGCTGGGCGCCGACGTGGTGAAGATCGAAAACCCGAAAATGGGCGATCCTGGCCGCCGCCTGCGCCCCGGCCAACCTGATAACGATCCGTACTACTTCCACGCCTTCAACGCCAACAAGCGCTCGATGACGGTGAACCTGAAATCACCCGCCGGCCTGGCCATCGTCAAGGACATGCTGCGCCAGGCCGACGTGTGCATCGAGAACTTCGCCCCCGGCGCCATCGAGCGTCTCGGCCTGGGCTACGACGTGGTCCGTGAACTCAACCCGTCGATCATCTATGCCCAGATCAAGGGGTTCGGCGAAGGCAGCCCGTATGAGAAAAATCTCGCCTTCGACATGATCGCGCAGGCCTGCGGCGGCACCTTCAGCGTCACCGGCGACCCCGACGGCCCGCCTACACGACCCGGCATGTCCCTGGGTGATACCGGCACCGGCATGGTGATGGCGATCACCATCCTGGGCGCGCTGTACAAACGGCGGGAGACAGGGCAGGGCCACCGGCTGCAGGTGGCGATGCAGGACGCCATCATGCACTACATGCGGATCAACTTCGCCACCCAGGGCCTGACCGGCAAGGCGGCGGAACGCGGGGGCTCCAAGATCCCCGGCATCAGCAACGCGCCGATGGGCCTGTATCCCTGCGCCCCCGGCGGCCCCAACGACTACGTCTACATCATGACCAGCCGGGCCAACCCGGACCATTGGGACCGGCTGCTGAAACTGATGGGGCGGGAGGATCTGATCGGCGACACCCGCTACGCCACCCCCGCCAACCGTGTCACGCGGGAACCTGAGGTGGATGAGATCATCGCCGCCTGGACCCGCCGCCACACCAAGCATGAGGCCATGCGCGCCATCGGCGACGCCGGCATCCCCGCCGGCGCGGTGCTGGATACGATGGAGTTGCAGAACGACCCGACGTTTGAGCAGCGCGGCATCATGCAGGTGATGCATCACCCCGTGCACAAGCCGTTCAAGATGCCTGGCTGGCCGGTCCGCATCGACGGCAAGCCGCCGGTCCTGACATCCTCCCCGGTGTTGGGGGAGCATACCGACGGCGTTCTGGACGAATGGCTGGGCCTGAACGCCGCGGCGGTGGCCGCGCTGCGGGATGAGGGCGCCTTGTAGCCGGCCACTGCGCGCCCCGCGGCGGATAACCGAAACCTGATCGAAGGACGCGATTGCGACTGAACTCGGTTGGCTCTGGCAGCGTTTCGTCCCACACAGTACAGGGTGCGAACCGTGAAAGCATCAACCACGTTCGGGACTGGCATACTTCTCGCGGCCTTGATCGACCTGTCCGCCATCGCCCAGCCCGCCGCGCCGCTGGCCTATATCCAGCCCTTGCCCCCGGCGGCGGTGCAGTCCGTGCAGCAGCATCTGCGCAGCGCCGGCGCCTATAGCGGCGCCGTGGACGGGGTCTGGGGACCGGACAGCGCCGCCGCCCTGCAGCGCTTCCAGGCGAGCCACCAGCTACAGGCCACCGGCCAACTGAACCAGGCAACGGCCGCCGCGCTCGGCCTTGACTCCGCCGCGCTGCTGGGCACGCAGCAGGCGACCGAGCCGCCGTTGCCGCCGCCGGACCGGCTGCAGGGGGCATCCGTCCGCGCCATTCAAGAGC
>DAICYU010000197.1:0-255 GCA_027311485.1 Acetobacteraceae bacterium | reverse complement strand
CATCGATGGCATCTGGGGCCAGAGCACGCAGAGCGCGATCCAGAAATTTCAGCAAAACCGAGGCTTGCAGCCGAACGGACAGTTGAACCAGGCAACCGTTTCGGCAATGGGGCTGCCACCGAACGCACTCGCCTATCGGTAGGCGTTCGTCCGAGGGCTCAGGCCAGCCCGACCCGTCGCGAGGGCGTCACCTGGCAGCACGGCACGGGCAAACCATCAGGCCACATCCACCCTAGGCTCCGCCGCCCGCAGGCT
>DAICYU010000196.1 GCA_027311485.1 Acetobacteraceae bacterium | reverse complement strand
GGTTGATGTTGGGATACACCGCCTCGTCACGCAAAAACGCCAGGGCCGGGTCGGCCGGGATATAGCGGTACGGGTTGATGCCGGCCGCCTGGACGCGGCCATCCCAGACATAGCGGAACACGTCGGTGGACAGGAACGGCGGTGCCGTGATCAGCAGCACCCGCATCGCCGCGGCCACCAGCAGCACGACCCACAGGCCGCGCCGTACCGGCCCATGACGCAGGACCATGTGGACCGCCAGCAGGTAGACCACCGTGCTCAGGCCGGTGATGGCGACGAACACCCGGGTCTGGGCGGGCGTTCCGATGATCAGGTCGTCGGGGACATGCAGCGCAAGCGCCCAGACTGTCAGCGCCAGCAGCAGACCGCCCGGAACGATCAGCCGGATCATTCGGCGGCCTGGTCCAGCCATCCCGCCAGCAGGCTGATCCGGGACAGCGCCGCCGCGGTCGTCGGTGCATGGTAGGGCAGCAGGCCCTGCACGGTCGTCGGTCGCACGGTTTCCGCTGCCAGACGGCACAGCGAGGCATGGTCATCGACATCGTACCACGCCGGCAGTTCCACCACCGGTAGCCCGAGTTGCTCGGCGCGCAGGCGGGTCGTATAGGCGACGCTTTCAGTGCTCCAGGGAATATCGGCGAACAGGTGCGCGTGCGCCGCCTTCATTCCCACCAAATAATAGCCGCCGTCCTCGGCCGGGCCGAGAACGATACGGTCGCCCTCGGCGGCCAGCGTAGTCGCGGCACGCACCAGCAGCGCGGTGGGCAGTGTCGGGCTGTCGGCGTTCAGCAGCACGGCGCTGGCATGTCCGCGGGCCAGGATCGCCATGACCGCATGCAGCAGGCAGCGGCCCAGCGCCTGCACGTTGGATGGCATCAGCGGCGAGCCGTCGGCCAGCAGCAGGCGTGTGCCCGCGGCGAGGTGGCCGCCGAACAGGGACGCCGAGTCGGCCGGCGCGTAGGCAACATAGGCTGAAATCGGCGTCAGCGTTGCCGCCAGGGCGATGTTTTCCGTGATATCGCGCAGGAAGGCCGCACTCAGGCCGGCGGCCTGATCGTGGGTCAGCGGCGGGCAAAGCCGGGTTTTCGAGTGGCCGGGCCGCGGCGCCTTGGCCATGACACCGATCGCGCAGTCGGACGGTCGTTGCATTATCATATCCCGCTGAACCAGTTGTAGCCGCGGTCGGTCCAGAAGCCACGCGGCCGTTGATTGGTGACGTAGATGGTTGTGACGAATTTCGGGTTCTTGAATCCTAACTTTGTCGGAATTCGGATTTTGAAAGGATAGCCGTGCGGTGTTGGCAAAATGTCACCGCCCAGACCGAACGCCATCAGCGTCTGCGGATGCAGCGCCGTCGGCATGTCGATCCCTTCATAGTAGCCGTCGGCGCATTCGAAGCCGACATACTTGGCCGTGGTGTCGGCGCCGATGCGGTTCAGGAACACCGACAGGGGTGTGCCGGACCACTGGCCGATCATACTCCAGCCCTCAACACAGATATGGCGGGTGATCTGCGTCGTCTGGGGCAGGGCGCGCAGCTGCGCCACCGTCCAGGGTCGCTTGTCGGCGATCTGGCCGGCCAGCGTCAGGCGGTAGGTGGCGTCGTCCAGCTTCGGCGCCTTGTCTGGCCCGTACCAGGCATTGTAGCGGAAGTCCTTGACCGCCATCGCCTTTGGAAAGGTCGGCGCCAGCCGGTTGGGGCTGAACAGCGCCGCCTGCACCCGGTCATTCCAGCGCGACACGGCCGCCAGCGCGCGCTGCACGCTGTCGTGGTCGCTGATGTCGCAGCCGGTCAGCAGCGTCAGTGCGCCCACCGACAGGCTGCCGCCGAACAGGCGGCGGCGTTGCAGGTCCATCGGGCGGGTCATCGGCGGGCTCCTGTCGTGTGTGGGCGGGTCGTGTGTGGGCGGGATGTTGCCTTGCCGAGGGTCATGGCGACGAAGGTCTTCGGCACCAGGATCACCAGGGCAATGTGGACCACCAGGAACAGGACGATCGCCGACATGAACAGGAAATGCACCATGCGGGCGTCCTGGAAGCCGCCGAACAAAGTCTCCAGCGGATAGGTCTGCACCGGCTTCCAGATGGCGATGCCGGACAGCAGCATCATCGCCACCGCCGCCAGCACGCCCCAGTAGAACACGCGCTGCACCGCGTTGTATTCGCCAAGCCGGTGCGCCAGCCGGAACGTCGCGGCGGCCATGAAGTCACGCAGGAACGATCGGGGGCCGACCGGCAGGAAGTCGCGGCGGAAGTGCCCCGATGCCACGCCCCACAGGACGAAACCGAGATAGCCGAACAGCAGCAGCCACATGGCCGCGAAGTGCCAGGCAATGGCGCTGGCGACGCCGGGATCGTTGTGCAGCGCCAGCGCGTCCCCGACATCGCCGCCCAGCGTCGCCCACTCCGGAAAGCGGAAGCCGAAGATCGGCGAGGCGTTGTATATGCGCCAGCCACTGCCGATCAGCAGCAGGATCGCCAGTGCCATCAGCCAGTGTGTCAGGCGCGCCGGCAATGCGTGCTTCTGGATCTGCAGCCCCGCTTGACGCGCCGCAGGCGGCGCCGATGGCTGTCCCGATGGCAGCCCTGATGACATGCGCCGTCCGCTCATGTCACGCGCTCCAGCCCGGCCGAGCGGAAGGCGGCCATACCGTCGGCGCTGCCGAGGAAGGCGGTGAAGGCGCCGGGATCGGGACGGCTGGCGAGGCGGGTGATGGTGGCAGTGTAGAGGATGGGCGGCCAGGCGCTGTCGGGCACCGGGGCCACCGTGCGCAGCCGGGCGTCGGCGGTGACTTCGGTCTGGTGCAGCAGCCCCTGCCGGGCGCCGCCGTGGCGCAGCATCCATGCCACCGCTTCGGTGTCGATCACGCCGACGATCTGGACCGGCGGCGAGCCCATCCGGCGCAGCACCTCGGCGCCGTCGAAATCTGCGGCCGGGGTAGGATCGGGAACCGCGAAGGTGTTCGCAGCGCCGGTGGGCCGCGCCGGTTCTGCAACCACCAGCCGGTTGCGCCATAACGCGGTGCGGCCGCCGGGCGCGACAAGGCCGGCCTGTTCGGCCCGGTCCAGCAACGCGGGCCGGGTCACCACGATGTCGTTCTGAATGTCGCGTAGCAGCTGCGGTATCAGCAGCCCGCCCGGTGTCGGGAAGATGCGGACGCGGATGCCGCTGCGCGCCCTGAACGCCCGCGCCGCCCCCGCCACCGCCGGCACCGCGGCCAGATCGCAGCTGACCGCCAGATCGGTCGTGTCGGCCGCCGCTGCCGTTGCCGCCAACGCCATGACCGGCGCCGCGGCCAGCAGCCATCGTCTCGATACGTGCATCGTTCTCTCCCCCGTTTCGTCAGGAAAGACCGGCGAGGGAACGAAGCGTTACACACCGCATCGCCCGGCATTTGGCGGCGGCGCAGCGGCGGGCTAGCGTGACGGCAACCCGGAGAGGAAACCCCGATGCAGACAACGCTTCCCGCCATCAGCCTGGTTGCCGTGCCAGGGCGCCGGCGCCGCACCATCGAACTGGCGCAGGAGATCGAGCGGCGCGGCTTCGCCGGCATCTTCTCCCCCAGCATGTTCGGCAACATGTCGTTGTGCGAGGCGCTGGCCTGGAACACGCAGCGCATCCCGTTCGGCACCGCGATCGCGCCGATCTACATGCGCACGGTGACGGATTTCTCCCAGAGCGCCGCCGTGATGCATGAGATATCGGGCGGGCGGTTCAGCCTGGGCATCGGCGTGGCGCATGGCCCGTCGCATATCCGCATGGGGGTGACGCCGGGCAAGCCGCTGGGCGACATCCGGTCCTTCGTCGAGAAGTTCCGCGCGCAGGAAGGCCTGGGGCCGCTGCCGCCGGTGATCATCGCGGCGCTGCGGCGGAAGATGGTGTCGCTGGCCGGGGAAATCGCCGACGGCGTGGTGTTCGCCAACGCCTCACGCTCCCACATGGCGGCGTCGCTGGCGGCGCTGCCGGCGGCGAAGCGGGATGATCCGAATTTCTTCATCGGCAACATGATCCCGACCTGCATCTCCGACGACATCGAGGCAGCAAAGGCGGTCAACCGGCGCACGCTGACCAGCTACGGGTTCCTGCCGAACTACCGCAACTACTGGCGCGAAGCCGGCTACGAGGCGGAGATGAACGCGATCGAGCAGGCGATCGCCGAGGGCCGCAAGGACGACGTGCCGAAGTATTTCTCGGACCGGTGGCTGGCCGACAACACACTGTTCGGGCCGGCGGCGAAGGTGCGTGAAGGTGTGGAAGCCTGGCGGGAGGCCGGCGTGCGCAACCTGATCGTGGTGCCGTCCTCGGCGGCGGGGAACCAGATGACGGCGCTGGCGGAGGTGTTCGCGGCGTTTGGGTAGGGCACGCTCGGCGCAGGCGAAACCGCCCGGCGCCGTGAATGGTGCGGAATGACAATGACCGAGACTCCCTGCGGTGCGTCCATTCGCACCGCAGCGAGTCCAGGTCTTTGCAGGCTATCGCGGCTCGGACATGATCGGCGCGAAAGCCTGGAAAGGACCCGTCATGCCGCAGCACGCCCTTCGCTCGATCCTGCCTGATGTCGGTTGGTCCGCCGATCGCGCGGATGCGGTGACGTTCACGGGCGGGACCGACCCGATCCTGCCGACGCCGTTCCGCATCGGCACGGCAGGCGCGGCGACGCTGGCGGCCACCGGGCTGGCCGCCGCCGACCTGTGGACGTTGCGCGGCGGCGGGCAGCAGCCGGTGGGTGTGGATGTGCGGCAGGCCACCGCATCCCTGCGCAGCGGGCACTACATGAAACTGGGCGACGGCCCGGTGCCGCCGGACCGCAATCCGCTGATGGGCACCTATCCGGCGAAGCATGGCCAATGGAGCTATATCCACGCCAACTTCCCCAATCACCGCGCGGCCGCCTTGAAGGTGCTGGGCTGCGCCGAGGACAAGGACGCGGTGACCCGCGCCGTCGCCACCTGGGACGCGCTGGAACTGGAGGAGGCGATTATCGCCGCCAAGGGCGCGGGCGGCATGGTCCGCTCGCGGCAGGCATGGGCCGAACATCCGCAGGCGGCGGCGATCGCGGCGCTGCCGCTGATCGAAGTGGTGCGGATCGGTGATGCGCCGCCTGAACCGCTGCCCGCCGGCAACCGGCCGCTGTCCGGCGTGCGTGTCCTGGACCTGACGCGGGTGCTGGCGGGGCCGACCTGTGCGCGGACCCTGGCGGAGCATGGCGCGGATGTGCTGAAGATCACCGGCGCGCACCTGCCGAACCTGGGCTACCAGGAATTCGATACCGGGCACGGCAAGCTGTCGGCGCAGCTGGATCTGCGGCAGCCGTCCGATGTCGAGACGCTGCGCGGCCTTGTCCGGCAGGCGGATGTCTTCTCCCAGGGCTATCGCCCGGGATCGCTGGGCGCCCGCGGCCTGTCGCCCGAGGCGCTGGCCGAACTGCGGCCGGGTCTGGTGTATGTGAGCCTGTCGGCGTTCGGCCACACCGGGCCGTGGGCCGAACGGCGCGGCTTCGACACGGTGGTGCAGACGGTCAGCGGCATCACCCTGCGGCAGGCCGAAGTGGTGCCGGGCAAGACTCCGGGGCCGCAATTCTATCCGGTTTCGGCGATCGACTACTGCACCGGCTACCTGATGGCGTTCGGCGCCATGGTCGCCCTGGGCCGGCGCGCGCGGGAGGGGGGAAGCTGGCTGGTGCGGATTTCGCTGGCTCAGGTCGGCAAGTGGATCGTCGACCTGGGGGAGGTCGATCCCGCCGCGGCGCGGGATGCGCCGGCCGACTTCACAGCTGCGGAGCTGGATGCGTGGTCGATGGTCAGTAACACGCCGGCCGGCCGGCTGCGCCACCTGAAGCCGATCGTGCAACTGCCGCAAACGCCGCCGCACTGGGCTCGGCCGTCGGTGCCGCTGGGGTACCACCAACCGGTCTGGCCGGCGCGCGGGGCGGATTGATCCGCCCGGTCAGGCCCACGGCCGGGCCACGCTCGAGGTGACTTCGCGCTGCTGCTGCAGCGGCGTCGGCAATACCTGTAAAACCGGGCTGCCACATAATTATTACTGATCAACACAAGAGAAGGCTGGCCCTTAATAATTACTGATCGCTACAGTCGCCGTTACCAATAATGCGGGGACGACGCATGCGGCGATCTGTGACCCTGGCGGGCCTAGCCGCCGCGCTCGGTCTGTTGGTGCTTGTCAGTGGCTGCAAGAAGGCGAACCAGTATGCGCCGCCGCCGCCGCAGAAGGTCAGCGTCGCCAAGCCGATCTCGCGCAAGATCACGCGCTACCTGGATTCAACCGGCAATACCGAGGCGATCGCGTCTGTCGACCTGGTGGCCCGCGTCGAAGGCTTCCTGCAGTCGATCAACTACACCGACGGCGCGGCGGTGAAGGCCGGTGATATCCTGTTCGTCATTGAACCGCTGCCGTACCAGGCCAAGCTGAACCAGGCGCAGGCGGCCGAGGCGTCGGCAAAGGCGCAGCTCGTCAACGCGCAGGCTACGTTCCAGCGGCAGGAGTCGCTGCAGCGCAACTCGGTGGCGTCTGTGCAGAACCTGGACGATGCCCGCGCGCAGCGTGACAGCGCGCAGGCCAACCTGCAGCAGGCGCAGGCCAGCACGCAGCTGGCCGCGATCAACTATGCCTATACGCGGGTGCAAGCGCCGTTCGACGGCCGGGTTTCCGCGCATCTGGTGTCGGTGGGCGATCTGGTCGGCACGTCTCCGACGAAGCTGGCGACCATCACGCAGATGAAGCCGATCCATGTCACCTTTAACGTCAGCGAAACCGAGGTGCTGAAGATCCGGGAGCAGATGCGGCGGAAGGGCCTGTCGCGCGAGGACATCACCAAGGTGCCGGTCGAGATCGGGCTGCAGGATGAAACCGGTTATCCGCATGCGGGCCACCTGGACTACGTTTCCCCCACGGTCGATCCATCGACCGGCACGCTGATGGCGCGCGCGATATTGGACAATGAGGACGGCGCGCTGCTGCCGGGCTACTTCGCCCGTGTCCGCGTCGCGCTGCAGACCGATGTCGCTGCGCTGCTGGTGCCGGACAGCGCACTGGGCGCCGATCAGGGCGGCAGCTACCTGCTTGTGGTCGGCCACGACAACACGGTGGCCGAGGTACATGTGAAGACCGGGCCGCTGGAAGGCGCGCTGCGGGTCATCGAAGCCGGCCTGAAGCCGGATGATCAGGTGGTCGTCGATGGGCTGCAACGCGCCACGCCGGGACAGACGGTAGCACCGGTGACGGTGACGCTGGCGGCGGATCGGCGATCATGATCGCCCGGTTTTTCATCGACCGGCCGGTCCTGGCCAATGTGCTGGCGATCCTGTTCGTGCTGCTGGGTGCTGTCTCGCTGTTCGGCCTGCCGGTGGCGCAGTACCCGGATGTGGTGCCGCCGACCATCGCGGTGACGACGCGCTATCCGGGTGCCAGCGCTG
>DAICYU010000195.1 GCA_027311485.1 Acetobacteraceae bacterium | reverse complement strand
AATGCATGGGTCGAGCCGGACTCGAACCAGACATCGACGATGTCCTTCACCTGCTCATAGTCGTCCGGATTGTAGGCCTCACCAAGGAAGCGGGATGCCGGTGACGAATACCAGGCATCGGCACCCTCCTGCTCAAACGCGGCGATGATACGGGCGACGACCTCCGGGTCGCGCAAAGGCTGCCCGCTGCGCTTTTCGACAAAGACCGGGATCGGCACGCCCCAGGCACGCTGACGGCTGATGCACCAGTCAGGTCGGGCAGCGACCATGGAGCCGATGCGGTTGCGCCCCTGATCCGGCACGAAATAGGTCGCGGCGATGGCGGCGAGCGCCTTGGCACGGATTTCATGCGGGCCATCCATCGGGATGAACCATTGCGGCGTGGCGCGGAAGATCAGCGGGGCCTTCGACCGCCAGGAATGCGGGTAGGAATGCACGATCTTGCTACGGGCAAGCAGTGTTTCCGTGTTCGTCAGCGCGGCACAGACCGGATCGGCAGCCTTGTAGACATGTACGCCGGCGAACAGCGGCACCCACGGATTGAACGTGCCGTCATCCCCCACCGTCTCCGGAATATCCAGCCCATTCGCTCGGCCCAGGATGAAATCGTCCTCGCCATGGCCGGGGGCGATGTGGACAAAGCCGGTGCCGGCCTCGGTGGTGACGAAGTCGCCCAGCAGCAGCGGTGTGTCCTGGTCGTAGCCTCCGGCAGCCCCTTCGGCGCCGCGCAGCGGGTGCGCCATAATCGTGCCGGCCAGTTGCGCGCCCTTCAATGTGGCAACAACCGTATGTGCAGTGATGCCTACATCCTTCACGACCGCCGGCAGCAGGGCCTCCGCCACGACGATCGTCTCACCCGGCCTGGCCAGGGACCCTTCGGCCACCCCATCGACCCGGACGACGGCATAGTCGAACTCAGCCCCGGCCGCGACGGCGCGGTTGCCCGGCATGGTCCAGGGCGTGGTGGTCCAGATGACGACCGCCGCACCGTCCAGCGCGGGGACAGACGGCCGCGTTACCGGAAAACGCACCCAGATCGTTGCGCTCGTATGGTCGTGATACTCGATTTCGGCTTCCGCCAGCGCGGTCTTTTCAACCGGAGACCACATGACCGGCCGCAGGCCGCGATACAGCGCGCCGTTCAGCAGGAACTTGCAGATTTCCCCGGCAATAGCAGCCTCGGACGCAAGGTCCATGGTGGCATAGCGCTCCCGCCAGGCGCCTTCGACGCCCAGGCGGCGGAACTCCTTTGCCTGCACGCCCATCCAATGGTCGGCATAGGCCCGGCACTCGGCGCGGAAATCCAGGATGGGAACGGCGTCCTTGTCCTGCTTCTTGCCGCGGTATTCCTCCTCGATCTTCCACTCGATCGGAAGGCCGTGGCAGTCCCAGCCAGGGATGTAGTTGGCGTCGAAGCCTGCCATCTGCCGGGTGCGGTTGATGACATCCTTCAGGATCTTGTTCAGCGCCGTGCCGATATGCAGGTGGCCGTTCGCGTATGGCGGGCCATCGTGCAGGATGAACAGCTTGCGGCCGGCGGACGCGGCGCGCAGTTGGCCCCACAGGTCCATCGCTTCCCATTTCGCGAGAATCTGCGGTTCCTTCTTCGGCAGGTCCCCCCGCATGGGGAAGCTCGTCTGCGGCAGGAACACCGTGTCGCGGTAGTCGCGCTTTGGGTCGGTGACGGCGTCGTTCATGCGAAATCCGTATGGCGATAGGCGGACGATAAAGGCTGTCCGGTGAACAGAGACGGCAGCCTATACACGCATGCGTCCGGCGCGACCATGCCGAACGCGGAAAGGTGACACGCGGAACCGTGACACGCAGAACGGTGGTGGGTCGCCCGGCGCTTGTGCGCCAGGGCAGACCGCGCGATCAACCGGTCGATACGAAAGTTCGGGAGGAACCATGCCCAAAACTCCGGATTACTTCATCGGCAAGACCATCGTCATCACGGGCGCCGGCGGCGGCATCGGCCGAGCGGCGGCGCTGATTTTTGCGCGGGAAGGCGCGAATGTGGTGGTGACGGATATCGACACCGACGCCGCGCGCCGGGTGGCGGAGACGATCCGCCAGGGCGGCAGGCAGGCCATCGCAGTCCGGGTCGATGTGACCGCGCGGCAGGAGGTGAACGACGCGATCGCCGAGGCGGTCCGGCACTTTGGCCGGGTGAACTTCCTGTTCAACTCGGCGGGCGCGGCGGTGAACCGCTGCAAGTTCCTGGAAATTGACGATGCACTGCTGAACAAAACGCTGGCGATCAACCTGCACGGCACGTTCTACGCCATGCAGGCGGTGATCCCGCATATGCTGGAGCACGGCGGCGGGGTGATCGTGAATGTTTGTTCCATGACCGCTCGGCGTGGCGGGCCGGGGGCGTCGATCCACTATGCCGCGGCAAAGGGGGCAATCGATTCCATGACGCTGGGGGTGGCGCGGGAGTTCGCGGACCGGAACATACGCTGCCTGTCGATCTCACCCGGGCCAATCAACACGAATTTCCAGGCGGCATCGAACTCCCCGCCGGAGTTCCTGGCGCGTGCGGTGGCGGATGTGCCGATGAAGCGGCTGGGGGAGCCGGAGGAGATCGCCGAACTGGTGCTGTTCATGTGCTCAGACGCCTGCGAGTACATGACGGCGAACACGGTGTATGTGAACGGCGGCGGCGGATTCCGGTAGGCGCGCGGCCGACTGCCGGTTACGGTGGTCACGGCACGTCGTGAACGGTCCGACGGGTCGCTGGATTGAAGCGACCCGGGTCGATTTCACGTGCGGCAGCTGGTCACGGCAATCCTCCACAGATACCGTCCAGCCCTGCGGGCTTCCGGGATCAGCCCGCCAGCGGGACCGTCCACGCGTCATAGGCGTAGACCCAGTCGGCGTCGTGTGGCTGCTTCAACCAGGTGTTCTGGGCGGATGTCTGCTGGATGCGGGACGTACGGGGTTTGCGCGTCGCCTCATACCGTTGCAGGGCATCGTGGATACCGCCGCGCTCAACCCCTTCCAGACAGCGGGCCAGGATGGCGGCATCCTCGATCGACGTTGACGCCCCCTGGGCCATGTAGGGCGTCATGGGATGGCAGGCGTCGCCGAGCAGCGCGATATTGCCGTCGACCCAGCGCGGCAGCGGATCGCGTTCGACCAGGGCCCACTTGTGAACATCCGGGCAGGCGGCCAGGATCGCGCGCACCTGTGGATGGAACGTGTCGTAAGCCGCGCGCAGGGTGCGAAGGTCGCCCTTGGCCGACCAGGATTCGACAGAGAATTCAGGCTCCGGCGTGCTGGTGACGAAGTAGAGTTCATCGCGCCGCGGATTGACGAAGTAGCTGACGATATGACGGTCCGGGCCCCACCACTTGACGCAGGGTTCCACCGGCATGCCGTTCAGCAACGACGTCGGAAAGACGGTCCGGTAGGCGACACGGCCGGTGAAGCGCGGTTCCTCTTTGCCCAGCATCGCCTCCCGCACGACCGAGTGGACCCCGTCGGCGCCGATCACGGCGTCCGCCTCGGCGATTTCGCCGTTCGTGAACGTCATGCGGACAATGCCGTCCAGCGCGTGGTCGAGCCCGGCCAGTTTATGATTCAGCCGGATGATATCGGCCGGCACAAGGTCGGCCAACATCCCGTGCAGGTCGCCGCGGTGCATCAGGAAGTATGGCACCCCATGCCGCTGGCGGACGGATTCACCCAGGGGCAGCGAGTTCGTCAGTGTGCCGGTGTCGAAGTCGCGCGAATCGTTGCTCTCGGGCTGGAACGCCTGCGCCAGCAGCTTGTTCTTCAAGCCCAGTGCATAGAGGACGCGAATGGAGTTGGGCGCCTGCTGAATGCCGGCGCCAAGTCGGGCAAAGCCCCTCGCCTGCTCATAAATGCGGACGTCATGACCGACGCGGCGCAGACAGGCGGCGGCCGTCAGACCGCCAATCCCGGCACCGATGATGGCGATCTGTAACGGGCGTGCAGGCATTCAGCTTTCCTCCGGTTCCCGCCAGCGTGCGCGGTCCGGCTGAAGCCTGCAAGCGCGACGGCTGTGAGTGCCGATCAGGCGGATTCGTGCAGCCGCAGGTCGTTGTTGGTCAGGTGGTCGCCCGCCATCCACCGGGCCAGTTCGGCGTGGGCATCCGCCCGCCTGACGGCTTCGATTTCGCTGGCGTGCGGCGGGTCGACGGTGAACTCGACGATCAGCCCATCCGGTGATTCGCAGTACATGGAGCGGCAATAGCCGTGATCGGTTTCCCGCACGGGAATGCCGGCTGAACGGACCCGGGATACAAGCTCCTGGTATGTGCCGTCATCGACCTTGAAGGCGACATGGTCGAAGGCACGGATTTCGGCCGGCTTTTCGGCCTGGGTCTTGCGATAGACCTCGTCATCGGCAAAGGAGAAGAAGGCAAGCGCACCGCCGTCCCCCAACGTGTAGAAGGTGTGGCAGAACGCCACCTCCCGGCCGACCCAGTCATTGTAGTGGCGTTCGCACCAGGTCGCCGCCAGAGGAATGCCGAGCACATCCTCAAAGAACTGGCGGTTCCTTTCCTGGTCCTTGACGACGTAGGCATGATGATGAAGCCGCTGCGGCGCATGGGCCAAGAGCTGAGCCATGGTATCCTCCCTGGTTTGTTTTCCACAGGGTGCGCCTTTGCCGCCCGGATTGTCGAGCAGATGCAACGGCCAGCATGTTCACCCGACTGTGATGGCGCACCGGCTGGTCCGCCGCCAGCTGATGCGGCCGCGTCTAAACCAGTCTTCCGTCGCGCAATGTCACCGTTCGGTCCATGCGCGCTGCCAGGTCCGGGTTGTGCGTGGCGATCAACGCCGCCAACCCCTGCTCCCGCACGATCGCCAGCAATTCGGCAAACACGGTCTCGGCCGTGGCGACGTCTAGGTTGCCGGTCGGTTCGTCGGCCAGCAGCAGCTTCGGCACATTGGCCAGGGCACGGGCGATGGCGACGCGCTGCTGCTCGCCACCCGACAGCTTGCCCGGCAGATGCTGCAGCCGCGCACTCAGGCCAAAGGCACCCAGCAGCTTGCTGGCACGATCCTCGGCCGCCCGCCGTGGCCGGCCGGCGATCATCTGCGGCAACACGACGTTTTCCAACGCCGTAAACTCCGGCAGCAGGTGATGGAATTGGTACACGAAGCCGATCGTATCGCGACGGATCGCGGTTCGTGCCTTATCGGGCAGGCCGCCGACATCGCGCCCCGCGATGATCACCGCGCCACCGTCGGGACGGTCGAGCAGGCCGGCAAGGTGTAGCAACGTCGACTTTCCGGCGCCGGATGGCGCGACCAGGGCGACGATTTCGCCGGCCCGCACGGTCAGGTCGGCACCGCGCAGGACCGGGAGTTCCCCGGCGTCGCTGCGGTAGATGCGGCGCAGCCCACGCAGTTGCAGCGGATCACTCATGCCGCAGCGCCTCGATCGGATCGGTGCGGGCGGCGCGCCAGCTTGGGTAGAGCGTTGCCAGCAACGACAGGGCAAGCCCCAACGCGACAACGCGGATGACATCGCCCCAGTCGATGGTGTTCGGCAATTCGCTGAGCATGAAGACCGAGGCGTCGAACACCTGGCCACCGGTGGCGTGTTCGACGAAATGCTGCACCGCGACGATGTTGCGGCAGAAAATGATCCCGATCGCCGCGCCGATCAGGGTGCCGGTGACGCCCACGAAGGCCCCGCACATCAGGAAGATGCGCAGCACGGCAAAGCTGCTGGCCCCCAGGGTGCGCAGAACCGCGATATCCGCACGCTTGTCCTTCACCAGCATAATCAGTGAGGACACGACATTGAAGGCTGCGACCAGCACGATCATCCCGAGGACGATGAACATCGTGTCCTTTTGCACCTGCAGCACGCCGACGATCGTGTCGTTGGCATGCCGCCAGTCGCGGACATACACCGGCAGGCCTTGCAGCAGCCGCGACAAGGGGCCGGCCACGGCGGCGATCTGGTCCGGGTTGTTCAGCCAGATCTGAATGCCAGTCACCGCCTTCGGCTTCTGGAAGAAGATCTGCGCCGCCTGCAGCGGCAGGAACACCACGCTGGTGTTGTAGTCATTCAGCCCGGCATCAAAGATCGCGGCCACCTTGTAAGCCCGCACGCGTGGGATGGTGCCAAACGCCGTCGCCGCCCCCTCCGGCGAGATCAGGGTCAGCGGATCACCGATCCGCAGACGATACGCGTTGGCCAGGCCGACACCGATCGCGAGGGCATCATCGCCGGTGAAGTTCGCCAGGGAACCGGCGATGATGTGATCGCTGATCGGATGCAGGTCCCGCAGATCCTGCTGGGTGATGCCGCGCACCAGACCGCCGCGCGCGCCACCAGTATCGGTGCTCAGCAGCACCTGCCCGTCCAGCACAGGCTCCACAGCCCGAACGCCGGGAATGGCGCGGATCTGAGTGACGAGCGGCTGATAGTCGGCGATCTTCTGCCCCGCGTACGCCTCGGCCGAGACATGGCCGTTCACACCGAGGATGCGGGACACAAGCTCAACCTGAAAGCCGCTCATGACCGAGGTGACGACGATCAGCGTCGCCACGCCCAGAGCGATGCCGATCAGCGAGAAGACCGCGATGATCGAGACGAACCGCTCGCCCTTCCGCGCACGCAGATAGCGCCCGGCGACGGCGCGTTCGAACGGACCAAACATCGGGATGATCAGCCGATGCGGCCTAAGGCATCTTCGGGGGAAAGCTCGACCCGCTCCCCGGTGGCACGCCGCTTCAGTTCGATCTTGCCGGCGGCAGCCCCCCGCGGGCCGACAACGATCTGCCACGGATGACCCATCAGGTCGGCATCGGCGAACTTCACCCCTGCCCGGTCTTCCCGATCGTCATAGAGGGCGTTGCCGGCGAGGCGGGCATACAGGTCCTCACACAGGCGGTCGCATGTTGCATCGCCCTTCTTGAGGTTCAGGATCGCGGCCTTGAACGGCGCGATGCTGTCCGGCCAGATGATGCCGGCGTCATCGTGCCCGGCCTCGATGACCGCGCCGACCAGGCGGGACACGCCGATGCCATAGCTGCCCATTTCGGGATGCACCGGCTTGCCGTCCGGCCCGGCGACGGTCGTGTTCATCGCCTTCGTGTACTTGGTGCCGAAGTAGAAGATGTGGCCGACCTCGATGCCGCGGCCTTCGCGACGGCGTTCCGTGGCGACCTGGTCCCAGCGCGCCTGGTCGTGCTTTTCGTCAGTGGCGGCGTACTGGGTCGTCATTTCCTTGAAGAAGCGCTCAAGGTCGTCCGGGCTTTCGTGGCTGAAGCCGCCGGCGCCGGAGGACAGGTAGTCGATCTCCTCGAAGGCGGCGTCGTAGTAAACCTGGCTTTCACCGGTCGGCGCCAGGATAATGAACTCATGGCTCAGGTCGCCGCCGATCGGGCCGGTGTCGGCCTCCATCGGGATTGCCTTCAAGCCCATGCGCTGGAAGGTGCGCATATAGGCGAGCATCATCTTGCGATAGCTGGTGACGGCGCCGGCGC
>DAICYU010000194.1 GCA_027311485.1 Acetobacteraceae bacterium | reverse complement strand
TGACCTTCGTGCGCGTCTATGCCGGCACGCTGAAGTCGGGCGACATGGTGCAGAACACCACCAAGGGCCATCGGGAGCGTATCGGCCGGATGTTCCAGATGCACGCCGACAAGCGGGCGGAAATCAAGGAAGTCGCCGCCGGTGATATCGCCGCCTTCGTCGGCCTGAAGGACACCGGCACGGGTGACACGCTGGCCTCCAACGACGATCCGGTGGTGCTGGAGCGTATGGCCTTCCCGGTGCCCGTGATCGACATCTCGGTCGAGCCGCGCACCAAGGAAGCAGTCGAGAAGATGACGCTGGGCCTGCAGAAGTTGGCCGGCGAAGACCCGTCGCTGCGGCTGCGCACCGATCAGGAAACCGGCCAGACCATCCTGTCCGGCATGGGTGAGCTGCACCTGGAAATCATCATCGACCGCCTGCGCCGCGAATATGGCGTCGACTGCAACATCGGCGCGCCGCAGGTTGCGTACCGCGAAACGATCTCCAAGCCGCATACCGAAACCTACACCCACAAGAAGCAGTCCGGTGGGTCGGGCCAGTACGCGGAAGTCAAGATCGTGTTCGAGCCGCTGGAACGAAACGAAGGCATCGTCTTCGAGAACAGCGTCGTCGGCGGCTCGGTGCCGCGGGAATACATCCCGGCGGTGGAAAAGGGCATCAAGGTGCAGGCCGATACCGGCGTGCTGGCCGGCTTCCCCACGGTGGACTTCAAGTACACCCTGATCGACGGCAAGTATCACGATGTCGACTCCTCGGCGCTCGCCTTCGAAATCGCCGCCAAGGCGTGCTTCCGCGAAGGCATGAAGAAGGCGAGCCCGATCATTCTGGAACCGATCATGGACGTGGAAATCACCACGCCGCAGGATCACGTGGGTGACGTCGTCGGCGATCTGAACCGTCGCCGCGGCATGATCCAGAACCAGGAAAGCTCGGGCAGCACCGTCATCGTCCGGGCGCATGTGCCGCTGAAGGAGATGTTTGGCTACATTTCCCATCTGCGCAGCATGACCAAGGGCCGCGCGTCGTTCACGATGCAGTTCCACCACTACGATCCGGTGCCGCGTAACGTCGCCGAAGAGATCATGAAAAAGAGCGCCTGATCCGCTAAGCCAGGGTCTGCAGCGGCCCGTTCACCCAGAGAAGGCGGCTCGGTGCAAACCGGGCCGCTGTTTCTGCACGCGGGCACACCGCACCCCCGAAACGATTGACCGGCTCGTCAGCGGCTTGTGAACCGGTCGCCGGTTCAGCCGTCGTTTCAGCCGCTTATCTGGAACGAGGCTCTACCACGATTGCATCGGCGTGATGCGGTCGGCTTCAATCTGGAAGGACTGTGCCATGCGACGCGCATCCGTAATGGTCTTGATACCCCTGGCACTGACCGGCTGCATCACCTCGTCACCGCCGCCAGCGTCCACGGTGACGATCGTGCGGGCACCATCGCCCACGATTCAGCCCACATCGCCGACACCGCCACCACCACCGATGGTCGAGCAGGCGCCGCCGCCGCCGAACAGCACCACCCGGACAGTCTGGCAGCCCGGCCATTGGCGTTATACCGGCATCGCCGGCCATCTGTGGAACTGGCAGAATGGCCAGTATGCCGCGGTCCCGGCGGGTGCCAACGCCTGGATTCCGGGTCAGTGGCTGCACCAGGACGGCCAGTGGGTTTGGCAGCAGGGCCATTGGTCCTGACCCGGCGGGCGGTTCAGGTCCCGGTTCAGGTCACGGAAGCAGCCAGACCGGTTCCTTGATCCGCGTCAGGAAGGCCGCATGGGCCGCAAGCTCCGCCTCGGTCGGTTCGATCGGGCGGGGCGTGCGCGGCCCGGTATGCACATAGACCGCGACAGGGGAACGCCCATTCTCCGCCGCCAGCGACAGGCCGCGCTGGCGTCCGCCGGTCAGCTCGACATAAACCTCCGCCAGCAAGCGGCAGTCCAGCAGCGCGTTATGGGTCGTGCGCGCGGACAGATCGATCGAGAAACGACGGCATAACGCATCCAGGCTGTTCGGCATGCCCGGAAAGCGGGTTTTCGCCAACACCAGCGTGTCGATCATCCGGTCGCGTGCCAGTCTGGGCATGCCCACCCGGCCGAATTCCATGTCGAGAAAGCCGAAGTCGAACGGCGCGTTATGGGCGATCAACGGGCTGTCCTGGAAGAATTCGGCCAGTCCTGGCGCAACCTCGGCGAATAACGGCTTGCCCGCCAGATGCGCCGAGGTAAACCCGTGGACGCGGCTGGCTTCCTCGGGAATATCGCGCTGCGGATCGATCAGCGCATGAAAATGCCGGCCTGTCGGCAGATCATTGATCAGCTCCAGCGCCGCCACCTCCAGGACGCGATCCCCGTTCAGCGGATCCAGCCCCGTCGTTTCCGTATCAAATAAAACTGCTCGGCTCATGCCTGCAAAGTCTTGATGAACCGGTTCAGGATTCGCAAGGTGTGATTGCGCGAAAGCCCGGTCCGCACCACAAGATCGGCGCGCCGCCGCTTCTCGGCATCCGGCATCTGCCGAGCGATCACCGCTTCCACATCCGCGCGGCTCATGCCGCGGCGGCGGCGCCCGACACGCTGGATCTGCACCGCACGTGGGGCGGAGACGACGACGATTACGTCCACCCGCTTGTCCCAGCCGGTTTCGAACAGCAGCGGAATGTCCATCACCACGGCACGATACCCGGCTCTGCGGGCTCTGCCGAGGAAGGCGCGTTCCTCGGCTTCGACCATCGGATGCAGGATATGCTCCAACCGGGTCAACGCCGCCTTGTCGGCCAGGACCGCCTGGCGCAACGCCGCGCGGTCCACCGCGCCGGCGCGTATGGTGCCGGGGAAGGCGGCTTCGATGGCGCGGATCGCCCTGCCGCCGCGCGCCTGCAACCGGTGTACCGTCAAATCGGCATCAAACACCGGAATCCCCGCTCGGCGGAATGCGGCGGCGGCGGTGGACTTGCCCATGCCGATGCCGCCGGTCAGGCCAATGATCTTCATGCCAGCAGATCCGCCGCGACGAAGCGGCGCAATGCGTCATCCACCACCGGCCGCACGCCGAACCACGCCTCGAAACCCGGAATCGCCTGGTGCAGCAGCATGCCCAATCCATCGACGCAACGCAGGCCGTGCGCGCGGGCCTGCGCCAGCAGCGGCGTTTCCAGCGGCACATAGACGATGTCGGTGACGGTCAGGCCGGCCGAGGCGCGGCTCAGATCGATCGTCAGCGGCGGCTGGCCGGCCATGCCCAGCGACGTCGTGTTCACCAGCAGGGCCGCATCGGCCACGGCATCGTCGCGGGTGTGCCAATCGATGACGGCAAGCCCGGGCAGTTCCCTGGCCATTGCCTCGGCCCGGTCCCGCGTGCGGTTGGCGATACGGACGGGAATGCCAAGCTCCAGCAGCACCGCCGCCACGGCGCGGGCCGAACCGCCGGCGCCCAGCAGCAGGGCGGGGCCGGCGGCGGGATCGGTGCCGGCGGCGCGCAGGTTTTGCAGGAAACCCCAGCCATCGGTGTTGCTGCCGGTGATACGGCCGTCACGGAACACCAACGTGTTCACCGCCCCCGCGCGGCGCGCGGAGTCATCCACGGTGTCGCAGACGGCGAACGCGGCTTCCTTGTGCGGCAGCGTCACGTTGGCGCCGGCGAACCCGGCCAGCATCAGGCCCTTGATGGCGTCGGGGAAGGTGCCTGGCTGAATCGGCAACGGCACATAGGCGCCGTCGATGCCGTGCCGGTCCAGCCAGAACCCGTGCAGCCGGGGGGAGCGGGAGTGGCTGACCGGCCAGCCGGTGATGCCGGCGAGTCGGGCCTTGCCAGACAGAATGGTCATCGGAGGGAACGTCCCATGCTGCTGCCGGCTCAGCCCAGGAACTTCTGCGTCCATGTCTTGTAGTCGCCGGCCCGTGTCACCCGCGCCATCATGTCGGCCGAGGCGATGCCATGCAGTTGCGACGGGTTGGTGCCTTCGCGCAACGCCTTCATCGTGTTGTAGATCGCCTGGACCGACGCCGAGAATGGCTGATGTCCCTGCAACGCCACGCGCACACCACGACTGGCGAGGTAGGGCTTGTCCAGCAGGTCGGCCGGAACGCCGCCCAGCATCAGCGGGATGCGGATTTCCTCGGCGATGGAATCGAGGTCGTGCCGCGTCAGGCCGCCGGCGATGAACAGCGCATCGACGCCGGCATCCTGGTAGGCTTTCAGCCGAGTGATGCCATCGACCAGCCCGCTGATCGACGGCGCGCTGGTGCGGCCGATGATCACCATCGACTTGTCTTCCCGCGCGGCCAGCGCCGCGCGCATCTTGCCGACGCCCTCGTCGAGGGAGATCAGGGACGGCTTCTTCTCGCCATAGGCACGCGGCAGCAGCGTATCCTCGACCATCAGCGCCGCCACGCCGGCGGTTTCCAGTTCCTGCACCGTGCGCATGACGTTCAGCGCATTGCCGTAGCCATGGTCGGCATCGACCATCAGCGGCAGCTTGCCGGCGCGGTTGATCCGGTAGGCCTGTTCGGCGAACTCCGTCAGCGTCAGAACGATCAGGTCGGGGGCGCCCAGGACCGCGAACGACGCGATGGAGCCGGCGAACATGCCGATTTCAAAACCAAGCTCCTCGGCGATGCGGGCGGAGATCGTGTCATGTACCGATCCGGGGTGGATGCATCCCTTGCCCGCAATCAGGGCGCGGTAGCGTTCACGGCGATCGGTCCAGTGCATGGTTTCCCCCTTGGCTGTCGGCCGGCATCGTAAGAGTGTTGCAAGCAATGGGGAAGGGAGACGGACCGATGGAACATCTCGGCGTGACGCATCACCACGCGGACCTGGGCGATGTGCGGCTGCATTACGTGACGGCGGGGCAGGGGTTTCCGGTGGTTCTGCTGCATGGCTGGCCGCAGAGCTGGTACGAATGGCGGCACCTGATCCCGGACCTGGCGAAATCCTATCGCGTGATCGCGCCCGACCTGCGCGGCCTGGGCGACTCCTCCCGGCCGGCGAACGGCTATGACAAGAAGACGATAGGCAACGACGTCTGGCGGCTGGTGCATGACGCGCTGGGGATTTCCGAGTTCTACCTCGTCGGGCACGACTGGGGCGGCCCCACGGCCTATGCCGTCGCGGCGGCACACCCGGACGCGGTGCGCAAGCTGGCCATCCTGGACGTTACGATCCCGGGCGATGGCAGCCCGAATATCAGCCAGGGCGGGCGGCGCTGGCACCACGCGTTCCACCAGACGCTGGACCTGCCGGAAGCCCTGATCGCCGGGCGGGAGGAGATTTACTTCGGCTGGTTCTATCAAAACTACGGCGCTCGGCCGTTGGATCCGGCCGAGATTGCCGAGTATCTGAGGGTGTATCGCCAGCCGGGCGCGCTGCGGGCGGGGTTCGCCTATTACCGCGCCATCCCGCAGGACATCGCCGACAATGCAGCCATCGCCGCGACATTCAAGCTGCCGATGCCGGTGCTGGCGCTGGGCGGTGACAGTGCCTGGGGGCGGCGGATGGAGGTTGTCGAATCGCTGCGCCGGCTCGCGGTGAACGTCGAAGGCGGCGTCATCGAGAATTGCGGGCACTGGATGCCCGAGGAGCAACCCGCCGCGTTGCTTCAGCGGCTGCTGGCGTTCTTCGGGTAGAGGCACAGTTCATTCCGCCAGTACTTCGTGGCGGGGCGGGAGGGCGCGTTTGGCAACAGGCGCGCCCTGCGCTGTCCGGCGCGAAATCGCCGGTCCCTGCAACATCTGGAGCGTGATGACCGAGGGCCGAACCGCTGCGGGTTTGAAGTACGCGAACAAACAGACAGTCAGAGCGGGATGGCCTTCGTAACGTGAAGTCATCGCGCGCCATCGGCAACAGCACACTTGCCGGTGGAGGCTGCGATCCTTTCCACGCCGATCAGCTTTCGATGGGCACCCAGATTTCAAACCCGCCCAGGCCGGTCTCTGGGTCGAACCGCGTGTCAAACCGCTCGAACAACGGGGCATGCGCAAACTGGTATCCCGCGCCCGGCAGCCATTCGTCAAAGATGCTCATGTAGGTGTGCGACACCTCTGATACGGGGCCGACGTGGGTGAATACCGCATAGCGCCGCGGCTCCAGCCGAAGCTGAACGAATGCGGGCGGCACGGCCGATATGTCTTTCACCTCGACGCAGGCAAGATAGTCGCCGCCGACCTCAGTCATGTTATGGCAAACCCCGTACACCACATCATCGACCTGATCCGGAAGCTGTCCCAGATGCGATCGGAACCGCAGCCATAGCTTGGGAAATACGCTCGTGTCGTCGAACCTGAACCGCTCATTCAGCCCTGCAAGCTGTTTGCGGCCGCCTTCCACTATGCGTGGGGCCTGAGGCGCGGATTTCTCACGGCTTTCCATGGGTGCGGGCTCCATCGTTGCAAAAAGGGTCTGAAGCCATCAATGCGAACCATTGTCCGGGCCGGGGAAGCCGGCTTGTGTCCGCGACCGGGACATACTGTGCAAGAACCATAGTCCATTGTCTTTGGTTCTCGCCATGCCGATTGTGGTGCCACGCTGCTGGCGGAGCCACATCACCGCGCGGGCCGGACTACCCCGCCAGCGCCCCGGCAACCGCCCCGCTCATGCACGTGGCGATCGTGCCGGACAGAATCGTCCGCATCCCCAGCGCCACGATCTCGGCCCGCCGAGCGGGCACCATTGCGCCAAGACCGCCGATCATGATGCCCAGGCTGCCGAAATTGGCGAAGCCGCACAGCGCATAGGTCAGGATCATGCGCGTGCCGGGCGAAAACATTCCCTTCGGCAGGGTCGAGAAATTCAGGTAGGCGACGAATTCATTCAGCACCGTCTTGGTCGCCATCAGCGTCGCCGCGCCCGCGGTTTCCGCCCATGGCACGCCAATCAGCCACATGACCGGCCGGAACGGCAACGCGAACAGCCGTTGCAGCGTCACCGGCGCGTTGTCCCACGCGGGCAGCACGCCCAGCAGCATGTTCAGCAGCGCAACGAACGCCACCGTCACCAGCAGCGTGGCGATGATCGCCGCCAGGATCGGCACGCCATCCATCGTGCCCTTGACCAGCGCGTCCATGGTGCTGACCGGCGGGTCCTCCACCACCAGCCTTGCCTCGGCCCGCTCCGACGGGTCGAACGGCACCATCAGTGCCGTCACCGCCAGTCCTGCCGGCGTGCTGATGATTGAGGCCACCAGGATGTTGCCCAACGCATTCGGCACCACCGGCGCCAGGAAGGACGCGTAGATCACCATGACCGTCCCGGCGACGCCCGCCATGCCGCAGGTCATCAGCGCGAACAGCTCCCCGCGCTGCATGCGCAGCAAGTAGGGGCGCACCAGCAGCGGCGCCTCCACCATGCCGACGAACACATGCACGGCTGCACCCAGGGCCAGCGGCCCGCTGATTCCCATCACGCCGCGCAGCAGCCAGGCGAACGCGGCGGTGATCCGTTGCAGCACGCCCCAGTAGAACAGCAATGACGCCAGCGCGCTGATCGTCAGCACCAGCGGCAGCGCCTGGAACGCCAGGATGAAGCTGGCGC
>DAICYU010000193.1 GCA_027311485.1 Acetobacteraceae bacterium | reverse complement strand
GCTGGTGGTGAACGATCCGGCCGCGGTGCGCAACTCGCCGGAAAAGCTCCTGGTGACGCATTTTCCGGACCTGATGCCGCCGACCCTGATCTCCTGGGACGTGGAGGCGATCCGCGCCTTCCGGCGGGAATACCGGGACATCATCGTCAAGCCGCTGTTCGGCAACGGCGGCGCCGGTGTGTTCCGCATCAAGCCGGATGACGAAAACCTGTCATCGCTGCTGGAGATGCATTTCGCCCGCTCCCGCGAGCCGCTGATGTTCCAGCGCTATGAGCCGGCGGTGCGGGTGGGCGATAAGCGCATCATCCTGGTGGACGGGGAGCCGATGGGCGCGATCAACCGCGTGCCGGCACAGGGTGAGGCGCGGTCGAACATGCATGTCGGCGGGCGGCCGGAAAAGACGCTGCTGACAGCGCGGGAGCGGGAGATCTGCGCTGCCATCGGGCCGACGCTGCGGGACCAGGGGCTGATCTTCGTCGGCATCGACGTGATCGGCGATTACCTGACCGAGATCAACGTCACCTCCCCCACCGGGTTGCAGGAGATTGCCCGGATGGACGGTGTGTATATCGAAAAGGCGATCTGGGACCGGATTGAGGAAAAAGTCGGCGCGTAGCGGCGCCATTGCGGCGGCCGCCGGGTTCCTGTGCCAAGCGCGGCTCCCGCGGGATTTGCCGCCCTGCCCGCGGGTTCGTTCGCCGCGTGATGCCAATACGCGTGCGCGCGGCGGCACGACGGGCCACGGCGGGCGCTTCCGCCACCATGCCGGAATCGCATAGTCCAGGGGACGCCGCAGCGCCTAGCGTTCGGCGTGCAGCCGGTGTCGGCTGCCGTGGAGAAAAAGGGCCGCGCAGCATCCTGTTGTTCATAAGCCTGCCGTAGTCGGGGCCTCTGGCTGCCAGGTCCATTGATCGCGGTTGAAGTGCGGATGTCAGGCGCTGGGCGGGTGCGGTCCGGACCCTCCACCGCACCGGACGACATGGCGCCGGGCGTGCCGTCCACGACCGAGGTTCATGCCAGGACGCGATGCGCCATTCGCTGCGACCGCTCTTGTTCAGGCCTTCCGGGCGGCTTGCCGCCGTGGTCCTGCTGGCCGCGGTGCTGGGCATGCCGGGGCACAGCCCGTCGGCCGAACCATCATTGCACTTTGGCACCTGGGGCTATGACGCCGACGGTGGCGACAGCGCCGTCAGGCCGGGCGACGATTTCTATGCCTTCGCCAATGGGAACTACCTTGCCAAGCTGGCAATCCCGCCCGATCGCCCAAGCTGGGGCGTCGATCAAATCCTGGCGGCCCAGGTCAACCGGCAGGTTCGCGGGATACTCGAGTCGGAGGCCAACCCGGCGCCGGAGGAACCTGCCGACCTGCAGAAAGCCCGCACGCTCTATCGCGCGTTTCTGGACCAGGACCGTGT
This sequence comes from Acetobacteraceae bacterium, assembly GCA_027311485.1. Classification (GTDB taxonomy): domain Bacteria; phylum Pseudomonadota; class Alphaproteobacteria; order Acetobacterales; family Acetobacteraceae; genus Rhodopila. The sequence goes on along the minus strand of DAICYU010000193.1, from coordinate 6,120 downwards.
CGACCGGCTCGGCCTGACGCCCCTGGCGGCCGATCTGGCTGCCATTCGTCAGGCAGAAACGCGGGCCGACCTGGCCGCGGTGATGGGGCGGAGCGTGCGGGGGTTTCAGGCGTCCCTGTTTGAACTGTCCATCGACGTCGATGCGAAACGCCCAAACCGCTATGCGGTGATCATCAGCCAGTCCGGTCTCGGCATGCCGGACCGCGATTATTACCTGAAGCCCGAATTCGCCGCGGAGAAACGCCATTACCGCGACTACATCGCGCGGATGCTGACGCTTGCCGGCTGGCCGGACCCGGACCGCCGGGCGGATGATATCCTGAGTTATGAAACCAGAATTGCCGATGCAAGCTGGGCCGCGGTGGAGGAGCGCGATCCCAACGCAGTTTACTATCCCGCAACACCGGATGCCCTGGCCAAGGCGGCGCCGGGCTTCGACTGGGTGGCGTTGCTGGACGCCGCCGGGCTTGCCGCCGTGCATCGCGTGGTGGTCCATGAAAGCTCGGCGCTGCCACGGCTGGCGGCGGCTTATGCGGCAACGCCGATGCAGACGCTGCAGGCCTGGGCGGCTTTTCACCTGATCGACGCTGCCGCGCCGTACCTGGCCCGGCCGTTCACTGAGGCGCATTTCAGCTTCCATGACACGGTGCTGCAGGGCGAGCAGGAGCAGCCTCCGCGGTGGGAACAGGGTGTCGCCCTGGTCAATGACGCCATGGGCGAAGCGGTTGGGCGCGCCTATGTCGCGACGGCGTTCCCGCCCCGGGTCAAAGCCGAGGTCACCGGCCTGGTGGCGAAGCTGCGGGCGGCCTTCGCCGAGCGCCTTCGGCGGGTCGGGTGGATGAGCGGCGCGACAAAGGAAGAGGCGCTGAAGAAGCTTTCCGCGCTGGGCGTCAAGGTAGGCTATCCGGACAAATGGCGGGACTACGCCAGCCTGGAGGTGCGGCGCGCTGACCTGTATGGCGATGTGGTCCGTGCCGTGGCCTTTGAATGGGACCGGGAACTGGCCGACCTGGACCGGCCTGTCGATCGTGACGAATGGGACGATCCGCCGCAGATGGTCGATGCGAGCTACAACCCGGTCACCAACATGATCGAGCTGCCGGCCGCCATCCTGCAGGCGCCGTATTTCGATGCGCGCTTCGATGCGGCGGCGAATTATGGCGCCATCGGCATGGTGATCGGCCATGAGATGACCCATGGCTTCGATGATGAGGGCCGCGCCTATGACGCGACCGGCGCCCTGGCGGATTGGTGGACGACGCAGGATGTTCGGCGGTTCGAGGCAAGGGCCGCCAAGCTCGCCGACCAGTACGACAGGTATGAACCGTATCCCGGCGTGCATGTGAACGGGACGCTGACCAATGGAGAGAACATCGCCGACCTGAGTGGTGTGCTGATCGCGCTCGACGCCTATCACCGCGCGGCCGGTGGACACAGGCCACCGGTGATCGACGGCCTGACCGGGGATCAGCGGTTCTTCCTGGCCTTCGCCCAGTCCTGGCGGGAGAAGCGACGGGAACAGTCGGTGCGGCAGAGGGTGGTATCGGACCCCCATGCGCCGGACCAGTACAGGGTCAATGGCGTGGTGCGGAACGTCGATGCCTGGTACGCGGCGTTTTCCGTGCAGCCGGGCGACAGGCTCTATTTGGAGCCCGGCGCAAGGGTCCGCATATGGTAGGCGATGGCATGGGGTGGCCGGGTGCGGGTCTGGAAAACCCATGGTCCGCTTCTTGTGGGCGCGGCGACCTACACTGCAGCCCGACGGATCGACCGTGTGTCGAACGGCCGGGCAGCTGGTATCGGTAGCGGCGTGGGCGTCGCGCCAGCTTCCCCGCCTGGCCGGTGAACGGGTGGCGCGCGGCTTGCCTTCCACCTGTGTCGCCTTACGCTGCGCGCTGATCAGTCAGGGAGACGGTCCATGAAAATCCTTCGTTCCTCGGCGCGCAAGACCAACCGCGCACCGGCGTCCAACTTCACCGGCACGGTGTTCTCGGATGAGGTGGTGGTGGGGGCCGCGCCGTCGCGCATGCGGGCGTCGGTCGTCAGCTTTACCCCGGGTGCGCGGACGGCGTGGCACAGCCATCCGGTGGGCCAGACGCTGTTCTGCCTGTCCGGCGCCGGGCGGGTGCAGCGCGAGGGGGAAACGGTGCAGGAAATCCGCGCCGGGGATACGGTGATCATTCCGCCGGATGTGCGCCACTGGCACGGTGCGGCGCCGGACAAGCTGTTTTCGCACCTCGCGATGTCGGAGCTGAACGACAAGGGCGAAGGCACGGCGTGGTATGAGCATGTGTCAGACGCCGACTACAACGCCACGCCGGCGCCGGTGGACTGAACCGCCCCCCAACCGCGCTGGGCGTGCTAGGTGCTGACGGCTTGGCACCCGGCCGGCTTCAGCACGCGCCGGGTGGACGCGGGATGCTTCGCCAGCATGTTTGCTGGCCGGCTGGGACGGCGCACCAGCTCACCGCCGCAATTCGGGCAAGTCCCGTGCAGCCGAACCGTCGCGCACTCGGCGCAGAACGTGCATTCATAGCTGCAGATCCGCGCGTCCGGGCTGCCCGGCGGCAGGTCCCGGTCGCAGCATTCGCAGTTCGGACGTAGCTCCAGCATCGGTCATGCTCCTGCAACGGCGGCCCGGGTCCGCCTTGCCTACGCCCCGCGGCCTGAACCCGCCGCGAGGCCAGCGGGGCGTAAGCCGGGAGGGAACCCGGTAGCAGCCGCGTCCCGGCCTTCTGTGGGCTACTCCGCGGCGGCGGCCACGCGGGCGGGTCCGCTCAGCACGAAGCCCTCGTAGCCGGCGGCGGCAACCGCGTCGCATTTCTGCCGATAGGCGCCGACGCCGCCGATATAGGGCATGAACACGCGTGGCTTGCCCTCGATGTTGGCGCCCATGTACCAGGACGCGGCCGAGGGGTACAGCGTCGTGTGTGCGACCTCATTCACATGCTCCACCCAGGCGTCCTGGGCGGCGCGGGTCGGCTCGATGCAGTCCATCTGCCGGTCGCGCAGACTGGCGAGGCAGTCGGTGATCCAGTCCACGTGCTGCTCGATCGACACCATCATGTTGCTCAGCACCGACGGGCTGCCCGGGCCGGTGATCATGAACAGGTTCGGGAAGCCGGCGCACATCAGGCCGAGATAGGTGCGCGGCCCGGCCTCCCACTCCTGCACCAGGGTGGCGCCGTCGCGGCCGACGATGTTGATCCGGGTCAGCGCGCCGGTCATGGCATCGAAACCGGTGGCAAAGACGATGGCGTCGACCTTGTATTCCTTGCCGCCGACCATCACGCCGTCCGGGGTGATCGCCTCGATCGGGGTATGGCGCACGTCCACCAGCGACACGTTCGGCTGATTGTAGGTCAGGTAATAGTCGGTATCGACGCAGATGCGCTTGGTGCCGATCGGATGGTTGGTCGGCGCCAGCAATTCGGCGGTGGCGGGGTCCTTCACCATCTCCCGTATTTTGTTGCGCACGAACTCGGCGGCGGTGTCGTTCGACGCCTTGTTGACGATCAGGTCGTTGAACGCGGCCATGAAGGTGGTGCCGCCGCTGGCCCAGCGCTGTTCGTAGATCGTCAGCCGCTCGGCCTCGGGCGTTTCGATCGCCGACTTGTCCAGCGGGTTGGCCAGGATGCCGTTGCGGGTCATCCGCGCCTCGGCCCGTTTGGCGGGATAAGAGTCCTTCCAACTGCGGGCGTAGCTTTCCGACATTGGCCCGTTGCGCGATGGGATGCTGAAATTCGGCGTCCGCTGGAACACGGTCACGTGTTCCGCCTGCTGCGCGATCACCGGGATGGACTGAATCGCCGAGGAGCCGGTGCCGATCACCGCGACGCGCTTGCCGGTGAAGTCCACGCCCTCATGCGGCCAGTAGCCGGTGTGGTAGGTCTGGCCCTTGAAGCTGTCCCGGCCGGGGAAATCGGGCATCCGGGCCGCCGACAGGCAGCCGGTGGCCATGACGCAGTGGCGGGCGGACAGCGCGTCGCCGCGGTCCGTGCGCACCGCCCAGCGCCGGGTCGCCGGATCGAACACCGCATCGGTCACCCGCGTTTCAAAGCGCATGTCGCGCCGCAGGTCGAATCGGTCCGCCACGTAGTTGGCATAGCGCAGGATTTCCGGCTGGCCGGCGAACAGCTCGCTCCACTGCCATTCCTGCTGCAGCGTCTCATCGAAGGCGTAGGAGTACTGCATGCTTTCAACATCGCAGCGCGCGCCAGGGTAGCGATTCCAGTACCACGTGCCGCCGACTCCGGACGCCACATCGAACACGATGGCCGACAGGCCGAGGCCGCGGAGCCGGTGCAGCATATACATGCCGCCGAATCCGGCGCCGACGATCACCACATCTATCTCACCCGCCATGGCCGAACGTTCGGTTGAAGTCGTCCTGGACATACCGTCTCCTGTGCTTATGATATTGGAGTTATCGGATACTGGCGCCGGTCGCCTGTCAACTGACGAGTAGCGTTTGACACTCAGCGGTCATGCGCTGCGGGATCGAACCGAATCCGCAAAACCCCTTGACCGACCCCATAGGCGCGGCCATAAGCCGCGTCTTTCTATCACCGGACGCTTACACCATCATGCTCAAGAGCACGCCCTCCATAAAACCGTCGGAGGTCAAGAAGGACTGGGTGCTGATCGACGCGGAAGGCGTTGTGCTTGGCCGCCTTGCTGTCCTGATCGCTAACCGGTTGCGCGGCAAGCACAAGCCGCAGTTCACCCCTCATGTCGATTGCGGCGATAACGTCGTGGTCGTGAACGCCGACAAGGTGCATGTCACCGGCAATAAGGCGGAACAGTCGGTCTTCTACTACCACACCGGCTATCCGGGCGGCATCAAGGGCCGGTCGATCCGTCAGCGGCTGGAATCCCGCCACCCCGAGCGTGTGCTCGAAAAGGCGGTGGAGCGTATGATTACGCGCGGCCCGCTGCAGCGGAAGCAGATGAAGCATCTGCACATTTATGGTGGTGCGTCCCACCCGCATGACGGCCAGCAGCCCACGACGTTGAACGTCGCTGCCCTCAACCCCAAGAATAAGAGGGTCTGATCCCGATGTCTGGAACCCATACCGGCACCCTGGCCGACCTGAAGGACGTGCTGGCGGCACGCCAAGTCGCTGCCACCGATCCCATCACCGGTGAACCCTCTGCGGCCATGCCCAGCGACGCGCCGCGGCGTGAACCGAAGCGGGATGTGTTTGGCCGTTCCTACGCCACCGGCCGGCGGAAAGAGTCCGTTGCCCGCGTGTGGATCAAGCCGGGCAAGGGCGAGATCATGGTGAACGGCAAGCGCGTCGTGCAGTATTTTGCACGCCCGGTTCTGCGCATGCTGATCACCCAGCCGTTCCTGGTCGCGGACCGCTACAACCAGTTCGACGTATATTGCACCGTCACCGGCGGTGGCCTGTCCGGTCAGGCTGGCGCGGTGCGCCACGGCATCAGCCGAGCGCTGACGAACTATGAGCCGGATCTGCGCAGCATCCTGAAGGTTGCCGGGTTCCTGACCCGTGACTCCCGCGCCGTTGAGCGGAAGAAGTACGGCAAGGCCAAGGCTCGCCGCAGCTTCCAGTTCAGCAAGCGCTGATCCAACGCATACCGCTCCGGCCGGACCAGTATTGGTTCGGCCGTAGGCGTGTTTATGGGTTCGGCCGCAGACGCCTTTATACGTTCGGCCGCAGGCGCTGGGCGATCGCCGCGGCTTCTGCGATATTGCCGGCAATCGCCGTGGCGCCCGCCGCCATATCGCGTGAGCCATAACCCCAGGCAGCGAAGATGCTCGCAACCGGGGTATTTGCCGTGCAGGCGATGTCATTCCGATGGTCACCCAGCATAACCGCTTGCTCGGGCCTTCCGTCAGCCAGCGACAGTGTCGCCAGCAGATGTGCCGGGTCGGGCTTGCGAACCGGAAAGCTGTCGCCACCGCCCACCGCGGCCATCATCGGCAGTAGGCCGACCGCCTGCAGCAGGCTGCGCGCCGCACGCTCCGGCTTGTTGGTGCAGACCGCCAGCGTCCAGCCCCGCCCCCGCATGTCCGTCAGAACCGGTTCGACGCCGGGGTAAATCCGGCTGTCCACCGCCACATGGGCTTCGTAGTCCGCCATGAAGTCGGCCAGC
>DAICYU010000192.1 GCA_027311485.1 Acetobacteraceae bacterium | reverse complement strand
ATAAACAGATTGAGAGCGACATCGACCGTAACTCCGACTTATGACTGTGTTTTCGGAGTGTCCCTTCTCGACGTCGAATCAGATAATCGAGACAATTGTGGTGCGCGCGGCGCAATCCGCTTTGCATGCGACCGGATGCGGGTGCGGCTGATAGGGTCGATCCGTTTACGGTGACCACATGCGACGAGAACCTGAGATTGCCACTTATATTCTGATTCAATACATATGTCGGAACCGGATCTTGCGGCGACCCGTGGTGCCTGTGGTGATGCGGGTGAAAACCGATGCATCCGGGAGGCTTGAGCAACCCGCGCATCACCGATAATGTTGCTTAAAAATATTAGTTCCGATGTGAGTGTCGTGTGCGCATTAAGATCGCACTGTGCGGTCGGCGGGCGACACGTCGTGGCAACACGGCATCGGGGATGGGGCGTTACGCCCTATGGGGTCTCATCAAATGCGCGGGATGATAACGACGTCGGATGGAGTGGGCGCTGCCGGCAGCCGCACCCGGGTATGTCAAGTTCCAAGCAGGCGCCGATAAACCTCGGACAGGCGGTCAACGTAGCTTTCCATACTGTATGTCGCCGCCTGCCGGCGACCACGGGCGGACAGATCGGCCAGCAGATCGGTATCATTGTCCAGTTGCCGGATCGTCGCCGCCATCTGTGACACGTCGAACGGGTCGATCAGCAAGGCGGCGTCGCCCGCGATTTCCGGCAGCGAGGTGACGTTTGAGGTCATGACGGGGGTGCCAAGCGTCATAGCCTCCAGCACCGGCAGGCCGAAGCCTTCAAACAGGGACGGGAACAGCAAGGCGCGTGCGCCGCGGACCAGCGTGGTGAGCTGATCGGCTGGCAGATAGGGGATTCGGCGCACCCGCTTGAACTTGGAAATCGTTGTATCCGTCACCCGGTAATTGGAAAACCGGGAGTCATTGATCCGTTCGAGATCACCTTCGTTTTGCCATCCCTGCCCACCGGCGACGACCAGCGGGCGGCGGGATCCGGACGCGGCATAGGCGTCGATCAGCCGGCTGACGTTCTTTTTCGGCTCCAGCGCGCCGATGAACAGGTAGTAGTTGCCGGGATCAAGCTCGAACAGGTTGCTGATTTCGTCCGCGACATCGGCATCCGTGCGTCCGAGCGCCCGGGCGGGAACGGAAACCGCCTGGTAGGTGTTGGTAATGCGATCCTCGGGAATCTTGAACAACTCCATGATGTCCCGGCGGGAATACTCCGAGACAGTGACGATGTGATCGGCCTTTTCCACAAGCTGTTGGATCAGGCGAAAGAAGTAGCGCTTGTTGTCCAGCGTCATGTGCGGCAGGCGAAGCGGCACCAGATCGTGGATGGTGACGATGTTCGGACAGCCGGCCACGCGGACGGGCAGGGGATGTGTCGCGTGATACAGGCTGGGCGTTTCGGGCAGTCTGACCCGCGCGAAGTTTCCGTATAGGTAGAAGTATGCCTGCGCGGCTTCGAACAGTTTCGCGCCGACATACGTCCGGTCGATCAGCGGCGTGCCGTCGGTTCGGCGCATGACGACGCCGGCCCGGGGCAACAGCTTAGGCCGAAAGCCGAACGGGCCGCGGATCGCGCCCTCGGCGCCCGAGCGGAGCGTGTCGAGCCACGGCATGGTGGCCGGGCGGCGGGCATCGAACAGTTGCACCTCGGCCAGCACCGCGTTGCGCGGATCGACTTTGACATCCGAGCTCAGCAGCGCCTCTGGGCTGAACCCACACCGTTGCGCCGCCGCGGCCAGGTTCCGGGCGTAGGTCGCAATGCCGGTGCCCATCCGGTAAACGGTGCTGCTCTGGTCAAACAGGATGGAGGGCGGCATCAGGAGAGTCCGATCATCCGGCTTGACCGGACCTGGAGGAGCAAGGGGCACGGCCGGCTATTCCCGACCGGCGAGGATGGCTTCGAGCATCGGCGCCAGCGTCCGCGCTGCGTCATCGCAGCCCGCGTCACTCGGATGCATGCCATCGCCGCATCCGGCCGCCTCACGATAGGCATTTGGCGTCCCGCCGTTACCCCAGAGCGCATCGAGATCGAGCACGTGGATCCCGGATCGTCCGGCCGCCCGGACCTGCTGGACGTTTTCGTGCCGATAGGTGTCGAATTCGGGTTGAGTCGCGAATACCGGAGCTGCCGTGGTCAGGATTGGCACGCATCCGTGCCGCCGAGCGAGGTCGACCAGGGCGATGGCTCGGGCAAAGGCGGCGTCGGCGGCGGCGCGGGTCCATTCCTCGTTCTGTGTCCAGGTCTGGATCAGCGCAACCTGGGGTTTCATATGACGGATCATCCAGGCGCCGTTCCAGCAGAAGCCGGTCGAGTTGCGGCCCGGATATCCTTCATTCACGTAGCTCACAGGGCGGGACGGCATTGAAATGGCGGTGCAAGCGCGAATGCCAAAGCCGCTCAGCTCGCCCGTGGAGCAGGATGCGTGCATGATGCTGTCACCGATCCCGATCACGGTCGCGCCTTGCACCGGTGATATCGTCTGCACGCCGTAACAGGCGAATATCGTGTCGTCCGGCGTGGCTTCGCCGGCAAACGGCGGGATGGTGGTGTTGCCGGGGAACCAGTGTCCGCGATGGACCTGGCCAATCGCCGGATCGGGTTGGCCGACGCTGCCGGAATAGCGGACGCGCCCGCTGGAATGGCTGCGGATGAGCAGCAGCGCCCCCGGACCATCGCTGCGCTCGGGTCCCGTGAGTGGGACCCAGTCGGAGACGATCAGCGCTGGCCTGCCGGTTTCGCGGGTATTCGGCGGCAGGTCGATGGCGAATGCCTGGGCGCCTTCCTGCTCGATCGGGTCAAGGTCCTGGCCGTCGATGGCCGCCTGAAAGGTGACGCGTTGCCAAAGCCCGTGGTCCGGCTGCCCGTCGGTGCTGACGGGCGTGCAGCCGTCGCCGATACGGGCGGTGAGGGCAACCGCAGCGCCGTCCAGCCGCCAGGGGGATGGTTCATCATTGAAATACAGCAGACGCACCCAGCTGGGCCGAGTCTCCAGCCGCATGAGCGAGGACAGCGTGTGATCGGCAAACGGTAAGGCCGTGTAGCGGCTGTTTTGCGGCCGGTATGCCAGCCGGCCTGACAATGCGGGATCTCGCAGGATGGGTGTGCGCAGCGGCGGCTGCCTCCCAAACCGGAAGTACGACGGCATTTTCATCACGCGGCAGCCTTGATCCGGGCCAGATTCAGGCGGTGCACGGTCTGGCAGATCGTCAGCCAGGAGTCGAACTCGATGTCCCAGATCCGGCCGTTGAAGCCGGTCTGGCCCAGGGAGCCGCGCCAAAGCCGCTCACTGACCGTCGCGACGCTGCCGGGCGGTAGATCAGGGTGGGGTGCGACATGAAGCAGCGAGGCCGTTGCGTATCGGCAAAGCGCGGCGTGCAATCGCAGAAGCTCCGCGTCCGTCAGCGGCGCCGCTGCGTTGAAGACAAATACCTTGTCGTCGCTTTGCAAGTCCCGGATCAGCTTGTCGCGCAGGTAGCTCGTACGGCGGCACAGCCGGTCTTTGACATCGGCGGCATCCGAACTTCCTTCGATGATGAAGCTGTGCAATGTCATGCCGTAACGGTAATCTTCCGTGAAGTATTCATGATTATTGGGATTGATCTGCAATACCGTGTGCTCATGCGCACCAATGCCGGACAGGTCGCTGTTCAGCGCGTCGATAATACAAGAATATGAAATGCCTGCCCAGCGAAACAATCCGAGCGGTTCCGTGTCAAAGTGTCGTTGCACAAATCCCAGTTCGCAGTTTTCACCGATGCTTTCAAAGCATGTCATCAACGTGTGCGTGTCGATCCGATCGCCTGGCGGCTTGGCCTGAGCGTCGGACGCAGGCGGCATGAGATCCGTGCCCTGGTCCGCCGCAGCCAGGCTCGCCTGCAGCGCGACTTCCGAAAATTCCCGCTTCACACGTGGGTCGTCGGGCCATCGGTCGCGCAATTTGTTCCAACGGCGCAAGGCTTCTGGCCAGTCGGCCTTGGCGACGGGAACCCAGCCTTGATTGATGGCAATATTCCGATCGCGCGGGAAACGCCTCGTTCCTTCATCGAACACAGCGTCTGCGGCTGCAAAGTCACCAAGCGCCTTGAGCGCTGAGCCCAGGCCGGCATACCCGATCGGGTCCTGGGGGAAACGGGCAAGCACGTCCTGCCAGCGCTGCCGAGCCTCAGCCCGATTGCCGCTGACATCTGATACAATTGCGTAGTTGCTGGCGACAAGGCATGAATCGGGGAACAATCTCGCGGCGGCGACTAGAATCGTGTCCGCTTCATCGAAGCGTCGCATCTGCCGAAGCGCCGTCGCCAGTCCGACATGTGCCATCGGTTTGCCAGCGCCAGCCACCAGCGCTCGGCGCCAGACCGACAGCGCTTCGTCAAATTCATTGCGGTCCAGCAGAAGCCAGCCAAGTTCTGAAAGAAGAATGAAATCCTCGCCAAAGCGGTCGAGACCGGCGAGCAGAAGGTGCCGTGCGTCATCAGGATAATCCAGGCCGCGCAATGCGCCGGCCTTGCCGGCGAATGTCACGCTCCAATCCGGGCGCCACAGGGCGACGCGGTTCCACAGCCGAAGGGCGCGTTCGTAGTCGCCACGATTGTAGGCTGTGAATGCAAGACGCTTCGCAATGATCGGAATAGCAGGCGATCTGATCGCAAGCCGGTTAAAATAATGCGCTGCTTGAAGACCTAGTTTCGCTTTGACACGCAAAACGAAAGCACGTCCCTGGGGCGACCAATAGAGCAACGACATAGTCGCTGATAGCCGTCCGACGGTCCGCCGGTCAAGCGGTACAAGTCCATCTCTTCCCGAACCGCTCCCTGGCGCTGCATACGGGCCGAATCCGGATCGTGGGCAGCGTTTGTTCGCCGCCGCGGGCCGACCCGCCGGTGGATTCACCTTGACCGTACGGTGCCGGACCGATATCTCGTTCAAACAAGTTCACTCAAGGTTTGTCGCGCTGTTTCAAATGGCAGCCGCTTCGGACGATTATCTTTATTTATCGAGGAAGTTGGCGTTTTGCGCAGAACGGCAGGAATGATTGTCAGCATTTCCGCTATCCTGGCGGTTTCTGCATGCTCCACTCTGCCCCGGGCAGGACCCGAGCGAAATGCAATGATGAATGCCGGGGCACAGCGGCATGACGTGGCTGTGGTGGATGTCGATACCCACGTCATCAGCCTGGTGCAGAATACAGCCTCACCGTCGCTGGCCGGGACCTTCGGGGAAACGCAGCCGCCGCAGGAACAGCGCATTGGCGTCGGCGATTCGGTGCAGATTACGTTGTGGGAATCTGGGGCCGGCGGGCTGTTTTCCAGCCCCGCCATCGACCGGTCGAGTGCCGGATCACGATCCATTACTATCCCCGAGCAAGTTGTCGCACATGATGGGTCGATAACCGTTCCTTTTGCGGGGCGGATCGCCGTCGCCGGCCGGACGCCGCCTGAAATCGAGCGTGCCATTGTTGCTCGGCTGAAAGACAAGGCGCTGGACCCCCAGGCGCTTGTTTCGGTGACCCGCAATATCAGCAATACCGCGACGGTTATGGGAGAGGTTGGCCCCGGTGCGCGCGTGCCGCTGAGTGTTCGTGGCGACAGGCTTCTGGCGGCGATCGCCGTCGCTGGGGGAATCCGCGCGCCGGTATCGGATATCAGCGTCGTCCTGTCGCGGGCCGACCAGACAGTGCGCGTGCCGATGGAGGCCGTATTGGATAACCCGCAGGAAAATATCTACCTCCGCGCGGGCGATGTCGTGACCCTGGTGCGGGATCCGCAGTCGTTCACAGCGATTGGTGCGACTGGCCGGAACGCGTTGGTGCCGTTTGAAACCGCGCATCTGACGCTGGACGAAGCCCTGGCCAAGGTTGGCGGGCTGGCCGATGATCGCGCCGATCCGGCGGCGGTTTTCGTCATTCGTTATGAAACGGCTCAGGTGGCGCACCAATTGCCGGGTGCAGGCACTATTCAGGCGCAGCAAGGGTTCGTGCCGGTCATTTATCATGTGGATATGCGGGAGCCGTCGGCGCTGCTGCTGTCGCGCCGGTTCCCTGTCCACAACAAGGACATCATCTACGTCTCCAACGCGCGCCTGAGCGACTTCCAGAAGGTGTTCACACTGGTCAATCTGCTGGTCGCGCCGGCGGTGACGGCGGTTACAGTGAACAGCGTTGTGCCGTAGTCATGTCTGTAACGGACGGTCAGTGCGACATGCCTGGAGCGGCGGAGGCCGGCGCAATCTGTATCGTCGCCGGTCTGCCCGGACCGCTGTTGCACTGGACCTGCAACGTCCTGCACAGCGCGATGGCCCTGACCCACCCGAATATCGAGCATTTGCCGCTCGATGATGACTCGGTTCATCGTCTGCATGACACAATCGACCGGGCCACCGGACGCTTGTTTGTAGGCAATACCGTGAATGAGGCGTGGCAGGCGGAAATCCGGCGCGGGCGCGTCCCGTCCGTACTGGTGCTGGAGGATGCCGACGCCACCATCGCCCATTTCCAGGACGCGGGTCAGCCACTGGACGAAGCGATCCGCAATGCCTGCGTTATTGCGATGTCGTTGGGCGATCTTGTCGACAGCGCCCGCGTGATGACGGTGACCCGGTCGAACTTCGACGGCGCCAGGAATGTCGTCGCCGAACTGAGGCGGCATTCTGGGTTTGCGGCGGGTGATCCCGACAGTGCGTCCGCGCACCCGGCGCCTGAGCCGGTCGCCCCGCCATTGCCGCGGACGGACGATATGGTTGCTGTACTGGAGGAGGTGTTGCGTCCGTCCTGCCTGTATGGCCTGACGGGGCAGCGTGTTCCCATCACCTGGCCGCGCGCCTGCCTGATGTGGGGCGACCGGCCCGGCCATCCCGTGCCGCGTATCATCGACCTGACAGGGCCGGCCCGAATCCTGACCTACGGCCCCTACGTTCCGCTGCCGCCGGGGGCGTGGCGCATGAACGTAACGCTGGCCATATCACGGACGGCATGCGGCACGCCGCTGTCCCTGAAGCTGCAAGGCCGCAGCGCACTGGGCCGTTTCGCCTTCACGGCCGATCAGCCGGGACTGTACAAGGCCAGTTTCCCGGTCCGCGTCCGGTCACCGCGTGAGGTGCTGGAGTGCTACCTGGAAACCGAGCGCGGTGCGATCGAGGGCTGTATCGGGGTCGACCGCATCGCGTTCGAGCCCGAGGACAGCTAAAGCGTCGCGTAGATCGCGCAGCCTAGCTTGACGTCGTCGAAGACCCGCCCGCGGCCGTCCTTCAGAACCAGCACCTGCGAACAGTAATCCTCGACCACGTCGGTCGCGTGAATGGCCAGGATCATGCCGCAGTTGCGCCGACGCTCAAACAGTTCCCGCTTGCACTTTTCCTGGAACCGGCGGTCGCCGACCAGCAGCACTTCATCGATCAGCAGGCATTCGAAGTCGATCGCCAGGGACAAGGCGATGGCGAGCCGCATGCGCATGCCGTCGGAGTAATAGCGCACCGGTTCGTAGATAGACGCGCCGAGTTCGGCGAAGTCATCCACGAAGTCC
>DAICYU010000191.1:7320-7581 GCA_027311485.1 Acetobacteraceae bacterium | reverse complement strand
AATCCACAGAAGAACGGGGTTGACATGGCACTTTAGCGACATCTTTGCTGGGTGAAAAAATTCCCTTTTATATCAATGTCTTATAATATGCCTAAAGATTCGGCAATCCTCAGGAAGCATGGTTGTACGCGGTTTTGGACCGAGTCCCCACCCACTCATCCACCAGGTTATCCACAGGATCGGGGGATTATCCCCCGACGCCCCGCCTCATCGTGCCGGATTTGCCGCCACCATAAACCGGCACCGATTCCGGCGCCGGCG
>DAICYU010000191.1:0-7310 GCA_027311485.1 Acetobacteraceae bacterium | reverse complement strand
AATCAGCGCGGCAAAATGCCTCGCGGCGCGTCCGTCATGGGGCGTGGCTCGCAGGCTTGCGCACCGTCAGCCCGATCAGCACCGGCATTGCCAGCAGCACCAGCGGATATTGCAGCAGCAGGCCGGCGATGATGGCGATCGCCAGCGGCTGCTGCATCTCCGACCCCTGTCCGATGGCGAAGGCCAAGGGCGCGAGTGTCAGGATCGCCGCCAGCGTGGTCATGGTGATCGGACGCACACGGTTCCGGCTCGCGTCCCGCAAGGCGTCGCGCGGGTCCGTGGCGTGCGCCAGCTCGGTGTACTCCGACACATAGAAGATCGCCATTTCGGTGCCGATGCCGATGATCATCGTCATGCCCATCAACGCGGTGATGTTCAGCTCCACCCCGGTCAGCCAAAGACCGGTGAACACCGCCGTCGTGGACAGCAGGGAGCAGCCGATGATGATCACCGGCAGCCAGAACCGCTCATACAGGAACAGCAAAAGTACGAACTCGGCGATCAGCGCCGCGGCGAACACGCGCGTCAGCCCGGCGAAGGCAATCTGCTGCTGCTGATACAGGCCGCCGAGTTCATACCGCACGCCCGGCGCCAACAGGCCCGGCTGGTTCAGCACCCGCTTAACGTCGCCGACCGCGGCACCGATGCCGCGGCCTTCGATGCGGCCGGTCACCGCGATCATCGGCTGCAGATTGTCGCGTGAGATCTGCGGCTGCCCGGTCACCGGCACCAGCCGCGCGACCCGGTGCAGCGGAAACACGTGCCCATCGCTGGCCCGCACCGGCAGGTCGGCCAGTTGCGCCTCGCCTAGCTGCAGCGCATCCGGCAGCCGAACCCGCACGCCGATGGCTTTCGTCGTCTCGGGAAGCTGCGTCGCCACCGTGCCGGTCAGGGCGATGTTGACCGCCTGGGTCACCTCGTCAGGCGTCACCCCCTCCATCCCGGCGCGAACCGGATCGATCTGCACATCCATCGCGTCGCCGGCCAGCTTGATGCCGTTCACGACCTCCACCACGCCGTCGATCTTGCCGATGGCGTCAGCGACTTTCCTGGCCTGCGGGATCAGCGCGTTGGGGTCGGCGGAAAACAGCTTGACCTCGATCGGCTGCGGCACCGCCGTCAGGTCGCCGATCAGGTCCTCCATCAGCTGCGCCAGTTCCACCCGCACGCCGGGCACCTCGGCGGTGACCTGCGCCAAAACGGCGGCCATCACCGCAGGCGTGGAGCGCGCATGATCCGGCTTCAGACGGACGAAATAATCGCCGTGGTAACTCTCCCCCAGATCGCCGCCCAGCCCGGTACCCAGGCGGCGGGAAAATGTCTCCACCTCGGGCGTCGCCGTCAGCATCGCATCGATTTGCGCCACTTCCCGGCTTGTCTCATTCAGCGATGTGCCCGGCTTCGTGTAGTAGTCCATCACGAAGCCGCCCTCATCGACGGCCGGCATGAATCCCGTCGGCACCGCGCCATACGCGAACCAGCCCAGCGCCAACACCGGCAGCAGCACGACACCCAGTGCCCATGGCCGGCGGAACAGCCAGTCCAGCAGCCGGCCATGATGCCGCGACAGCCAGTCGTTACCGCCCGCTCCGGGGTCCTGCCAGCGCTTGAAGTCGATCACATGCCGCGCCAGCACCGGGACGACGAACGCCGTCATCAGGTAGGAGATCGCCAGCGCCGAGGCCATGGTCACCGACAGCGCCTTGGAAAACGCGCCGGTCACGCCGGACAGGAACCCCAGCGGCACAAATACGATCAGCGTCGCCAGGCTTGATCCTGTCAGCGGCTGCATGAACTCCCGCGCGGCGGGCAGCACGGCGTCCGGCCCGGCGACCGCGCCATTCGCCCTCGCCGCCCCGGCCCGGCGGGCGATATGCTCCACCATGACGATCACGTCGTCGATCAGCAGCCCCACCGCTGCGGCGATGCCGCCCAGGGTCATGATGTTGAAACTCATGCCCAGGATGCTCAGCACCAGCACCGACGCCGCCAGCGTCGCCGGCACAACCAACACCGCCACCAGCGTCACCCGCCAGCTGCGGAGGAATGCCAGCAGCACCAGCCCGGCCAGCACCAGCCCGATCAGCACCGCATCCCGCACGCTGCCAGCAGATTGCGTCACCAGTACGCTCTGATCGTACCAGTTCACCAGGCGCACGCCGCGCGGCAGCTTGAACGCCCCCAGCTTGGCCCGCACCGACCCGGCGATCTGCACGGCGTTGCCATCCGGCTGCTCATACACATTCAGCAGCACCGCCGGCTTGCCGTTCTCCACGACGCGGATCCATTGCGGCACCACGCCGTTTTGCACCGTGGCGACGTCGCGGACCCGCACCACCCCGTTCGCGTCCGCCCGCACAATGACGTTTTCCAGTTGCGCCAGCTTCGACACACTGTGGTCGGCCACGACCAGGTACAGCTTGTCGCGGTCCTGCAACCGTCCGACCGCCTGCAGCACATTCCCGGCGGCCAGCGTGTTCGCCAGGTCGGTCATGCTCAGCCCGTACGCCGCCAGCCGGTGCGGATCGGCCAGCACGTCCACCTCGGCGGTTTCACCGCCCTGCACGGCAACCCGCGCCAGCCCGGGAATCGAGGACAGCAGCGGCACGATCTGGTACAGTCCCAGGTCGCGCAGCGCCACGGGGGATATGCTGTCCGACATCAGCGCGTAGGAGATGATCGGAAACACCGTCGGGTCCATCCGCCGCACGTCATAGGCAGTGCCCAGCGGCAGGCTGGGCAGCACCTGGCCGATCGCCGCGTCGATCAGCAACGTGCTGGCGACCATGTCGCGCCCCCAGCCGAAATCGACAGAAATCTGCGCCGACCCTCGGGTGGTTTCCGAGCGCACATCGCGCACGCCGGGGACCGTGCGGATCGCCTGCTCCACCGGGCGGGTCACCAATAGTGCCGTCTGGTCCGCCGGGCGGCTGCCGGCATCCAGATCGACCACGACGCGCGGAAAGGAAACCTGCGGGAACAAGCCGACGGGCAGGGAAATGGCTGACACCGCCCCCGCCACCGCCAGTGCCAGCGCCAGGACGATGATCGTCCGGCCATGGCGCTCTGCGAACGCGCGCACGCTCAACGCTCGGCCTCTCGCGGTGGCGTCTCCCGGATCATGGCGCCCTCGGCAAGCTGGTAGTTGCCTTGCACCACGACCGGGCTTTCCGGGCGTAGCTGGCCGGTCACCACGTCGGTGTCGCGCAGCGTGCCCAACACCTTGACCGCGACGCGATGCGCCTTGTTGCCGACCGCCTGGAACAGGTAGGCGCCCGTCTCGTCGGTCAGCACAGCCTCATGCGGCACCAGCCAGCCATTCAGCTGGCCAATGGTAACGGTCGCGCGGAATGTTTCGCCGGCGATCACCGCGCCGGCCGGCACCCGGATGTCCGTATCGATCATCCGTGTCTTCGGGTTCAGCATCCCATCGACGCGTACCACGTCACCCTGCACGGCCGATCCGCCGGACAGCGGCGTCAGGGAAACCGGCTGCCCCGGATGGACGCGGACGCGGTCACCTGGTTCGACACCCACCGTGACCACCAGCCCGTCCAACCGGGTCAACGTCACCAGCGGCGCGTTCGGCGCCACCCGCTCCCCCTGCGCCACGAGGATGGCGGTGACGATGCCGTCGAACGGTGCGGTCAGTGTCTGCGCGGCTTGCCCGGCGCCTTCCCGCTTCAGCGCGTCCAGGCTGGCCTGCGCATCGGTGACGGCCTTGTCGACCTGCGCCAGTTGATCACGGGTCGCCAGTCGTTGCGCCAGCAGTTGCGCGGTGTGCGCCCGCTGCGTCCGGGCCAGCGCAAGCGCGCTGACCGCCTGCTTCCAGGCACTGGACGCGGCGGCCGAGGCGGTGAATTCCAGCAGCCGCTCATCCTTCCGTACCGCCTCACCCGGGGTGACCGCGATTGCCGTCACCCGGCCGTCCTGCTGCAGGCTCAGGGTCATGGCACCATTCAGTGACGGCTGCGCCGAACCATACGCGGTCAGCAGATCCGGCAGCGCGCCCTTGTGCGCCGCCTGGGTTTGCACCAGCACGCTTGGGGTCGGGTCTGCCGCCCGGGCGACGGGCGGCAGCAACAGCAGCAGGACCGCGACAATCCAACGGTTCAAGAGCGCGCCTCCTGCAAGGCTACGAGCGGCATTCCAGCCCCGGTCAGAGTGTCGATGGCAACCTGCTTGTCCAGCATCGCCTGTTCCAGGGCCACGATCTGCTGCTCCTTGCCCAGGTGGGTGTTGATCAGATCGACGTATCCGCGTTCATCCAGGTTCCCCGCGGCGAACGCGGCACTGGCCTGGCGAGCTATTTGGGCCGTGGCGGCGCGCTCTGCCTGCGCTGCGGCAAGCTGCCGGCGGATTTGCGCGATCTCGACCAGCATTGCGCGCACCTCTCCGTCAGCCTGATCCAGCCGAGCGGCGTATTCGGCATGCAATTGCTGGCGGGTCGCCTGCTCGATGGCGACATTGCCCTGGTTGCGGTTGAAGATCGGCAATTCGACGGTCGGCTGCGGACCGATGTTACGGATATTGGTGTTGTCGCTGCCGCCGATGACGCCGAAGGTCAGCGGCGGGAACTGCGCGAGGATGGCGGCACGCACCTTGGCATCCTGGGCCTGGTAGCCAAGCCGCAGCGCGATCAGGTCGGGGCGGCGTTCGGGCAGCGCAGGCAGTGCTTTCAGCACGGCAGCCCGGTCGATCGTCGGCACGTCAGGCTGTTGCATCAGCGGCAGTGGTGCCTCGGGCCGCAAGCCGAGCAGCGCGTTCAACTTATGGCGGCGGGCGAACTGCTGCTGTTCGGCGTCATCGAGTTGCACCCGCGCCGACTGCAGCGCCGCCACATCCGGGGCCAGGACGGTGATCGTGGCGTTCCCGGACTCCACCGCCCGCCGGGACTGCTCGGCGCGGTGTGCCAGCAGGTCGCGCTGCCGGCGCAGCAGGACCAGGGTCCGCTCACCCTCCATCACATCGACGGCGAGCAGGCGCGCCTGCCCGACCGTCTGCCACTCCTGCCAAAGGATTTGCGCATCGACCTGCCGGGCCGCGGCGGCGGCACCGCGACGGCGCGCCGACAGCGTGATCAGGGATGTGATGTCCATGCTGATCCCGGCGTTCCACGCCCACGTGTAGGCCGGGCCGGCCAGCAGCGGCAGGATTGCACCAGTAACGACCGGATTCGGCGGCAAGCCGGCCTGCAGCAACTGCGCCTGCGCCAATCCGTGCTGCAGCCGCACAGCCTTCAGGTCCGGATTGTTCTGCAGCGCCAGCAGGCCCACGGCGGCGACACTCAACGGCTGCTGCGCCGCGCCGCCCTGCAGCGGGCTTACCCCCCGAAGCTGACTTACGTCCGGGGCGAGCTGCGCTGTTTCTGACAAGGGCAGCGGCTTGTAACTGGTGCATGCCGCCAGGTCACTGACCAGCACAGTGCTGGCCATCAGCACGGTGGCAAGCCGCCAGCGGCGAGAAACCGTCAGTGCTTTTTGCTGCAACCCTGTCACGCCGCACCCGCCTTCGAAGTCTGAGAACGGCCCACCGATATTGCCGGGAAAACCAGACGGACACACAGGCCCGGCATGGTGTTCTGAAAGGTCAACACGGCACGATGCAGGTCGGCCACCGCCGCAACCAGGCTCAGCCCCAGACCATTGCCTGGCGTGGCACGGCTCGGCTCGCCACGATAGAAACGATGGGTCAGGCGCGGAAGATCGGCTGCCAATACACCCGGACCATCGTCCTCAACGAGGAGCACAACGCCGGTCGCGCCATGCAAAAGCCGGACGTTGATCCGGGTGCCCATTGGCGTGTGGCGAAGGGCGTTCTCAACCAGGTTGGCAATGGCTTGTGTCAGTAATTCCTGGTCGCCTTGCACAAACAAGTCCGGCGTCACGTCGGCAGTCAGATGGTATCCTGCAGCTTCGGCATCAGGGCGATACGCGTCGACGACCGTTTCGGCCACAGCGCTCAGATCCACGGTGCGAAATCCAGTCCGGGCCGAGGCGCCCTCAACCTGCGCGATCCGCAGCAGTGCCGCAAATGTCTGCAACAGCCCTTCTGCCTCCCGCACGGCGGCCGCCACCGCCGTGTCATACTCGGGCACCGACCTGGCATGGGCCTGCGCATCCTCCAGTCGCTGATACAGGCGGGACAACGGCGTACGCAGGTCATGCGCCACATCGCTGCTGACCTGACGCAGGCTCTCCATAAGCGTGCTGATACGATCAAGCATCCGGTTCAGCGTACCGGCCAGCCGATCAAGATCATCGTCGATGCCCCGCACCGGCAACCGGTGCGCGATATCGCCATCGATGATGGCTTCCGCGGCACGGGCCATGGCATCCACCCGGCTCAGAAACGCCCTACTCAGCAGCGCACCGCCACCGATCCCGAGCAATGCCGCGACGCCGATGGTCCACAGGAAAGCGCTGGTAATCGCTTCCTCGACCTCCGTCATACGCGTCAGGCTGTCGCCAACCCCAAGCAGGACGCCATTTCCGAGATCGGAAACCAATGCGCGAACAGGCTCCGGTCGTCCTCCATTTTCATCAGGCTCTGACATGATGACCGTCGTCCAGCCGGGACGCATCAGGGCGGAGGCTGGAATCTCACCGCCAAGCCGTTTCCCGCCTTGTTGCACAAGGTACTCAAGTGCGTCCGTCGCACGCTCCCGCGAGCGGACGACGGCGAGGAGTCGATCCAGCCCGCCGGTATGAAACTCATCGGCCAGGAAGGCTGTCTCGGTGTCGATGCGCGCGGCCATTTGCTGATGCAGCGTCGTGCGCGCGGCCTGAAACGCAACGGCACCCAGCACCACCGCGGACGCCGTGAACAGCAGAAGATAGAGGGCTGCAAGGCGAAAGCTCACCGTGCGCAGCAGCCGTGGCCACGTCATTTCAAGCTGGCGGCTGGTGAACGGGCGCACGCATCGTATAACCGGCGCCGCGCACTGTCTGGATCAGATCTGGCGCGCCATCACGCGCCAGCTTCCCGCGCAGCCGGCTGATGTGTGTCTCGACAATGTTGGTCTTGGGGTCGAAATGGAAATCCCACACCGCCTCCAGCAGCATGGTGCGCGTCACTACACGCTCAGCGTTGCGCATAAGGAATTCGAGCAATTGAAACTCGCGCGGTTGCAGCTCGACCGGCTGGTCGGCGCGGGTGACACGGCGCTTCAGCAAATCCATTTCCAGGTCGCCCACGTGCAGCACAGTCGCCACATCCACCAGCGGCGGTCGGCGGGCGAGCGCCTGTAACCGGGCGTGCAACTCCGCAAAAGCGAAGGGTTTGGCAAGGTAGTCGTCGCCGCCCGCATC
>DAICYU010000190.1 GCA_027311485.1 Acetobacteraceae bacterium | reverse complement strand
GGCTTCTTTGTCGGCGTGTTGCAGCACGGCCTGTCGGCCAGCGAGGCCGCCAAGACCTATACCCTGCTGACCATCGGTGACGGCCTGGTGGCACAGGTGCCGGCGCTGATGCTGGCGGTGCTCCAGCGCATCCGCGCCGAGGTGGAAAAGAATTGCGATTACGTCGGTAATGACTTCGCCGAGGAAGCCAGGCGGATGCACCGGGGTGAAATCGAACAGCGCCCGATTTACGGCGAAGCCTCCGATGACCAGGCCGAAAGCCTGGCCGATGACGGCATCGACGTCTCCCGCATCCCCTGGGTGCCGCGTGCTGACGGCTAATTAGCCCGGCCTGGATGACACGGCTGTCGTCCCGACCATGACGGCAGCCTGCGACCTGATCGTCGGCGCGGCGGCGGTCTTGTCGGCAGCGCCCCTGCCTGGGCCCTTGCCTCGGGCGCGCAGGCGCTCGGCGCATCGGTGATCCTGTTGGACGAAGGCGACATCGCCTTCCGCGCCGCCGGTGGCAATTTCGGCCTGGTCTGGGTGCAGGGCAAAGGCGCCGGCATGCCGCCCTACGCCGCGTGGACACGCCAATTCGCCACGCTGTGGCCCGATCTCACCACACGGCTGGCAGCCACCGACCGGGTGGACCGCATCGGTGCCGCCCGGCGCAGCTTCACCGTGCACACCCCGGATGGCAGCGTGACCGCCCCAAAGCTGGCGATCGCTGCCGGCCTTGGCAGCCGCGTGCTGGCACCGCTGGTCGGGCGGGATGTAGCGGTGTCACCGCAGCAGGGCCAGATCATCGTCACCGGCGGGCAAGCTCCTCGACTATCCCACCCACCTGCTGCGCCAGACTGCCGGGGGTACGGTCATGATGGATGACAGCCAGCAGGACCCCGGCTTCAGCAGGACACCGGCTTCGACATCGCCACCCGCGTTGCCATCCTCAAGCAGATTGCCGAACGCAATGTGCGGATATTGCCGGCCCTGAAGGACACCTCGATCATCCGGATGTGGGCGGCGCTGTGGGTCATGGCGCCGGATGGCTTCCCGATCTATCAGCAGTCCGCGCGGTTCCCCGGCGCCTTTGCCGCAACATGCCACAGCGGCGTTACCCTGGCGGGCGAACTGCCCGAGGCGTTGGCCGCATTCACTGCCCGCCGCTTTCGGCCAAGCCAGGCGGCATAGTCCCCAACCGCCGGGCTGTAACCGCCGCCGGGCCGCAACCGCCGGGCCGGCCGCTGCGTTTGCCGCATAGCGAGGGCGGGATATGCTTAGAACTCTTTGGACTGTGACGAAACGCAGCGCGGAAGCGTTCGTCGATGACAACGCCCTCAGCCGGGGGGCCGCGATCGCGTTCTACGCCGTCACCTCCATCGGCCCGGTGCTGCTGATCGTCATCGCCGTCGCCGGGCTGGTGTTCGGCGAGGATGCCGCCCGCGGCGCCCTGATGTCGAAACTCACCAAGGCTATGGGGCCGCAAAGTGCCGGCTTCCTGCAACTGGCGATCGGCAAGGCGTCCGACCACCATTCCGGCGTGGTGGCGACGATCATCGGCGTCGTCTCCCTTATCATCACCGCCAGCGGCGTGTTCGGGGAGATGCAAAGCGCGCTGAACGCCATCTGGCGCGCAAGCCCCGAGGGCACCACGGTCAGCCGGCTGATCAAGTCGCGGCTGACCAGTCTCACGCTGGTGGTGACGCTGGGGTTCCTGCTTTTGGTGTCGCTGGTGGTCGGCGCCGCAATCGCCGCCGTGGGCGCCGCCCTGAACCGCGTCATGCCGTTCAGCGACATCCTCCTGGGCGGGCTGAACTTCCTCATTTCACTCGCGCTTCTGGGTTCGATCATCGCCGCGATCTACAAGATCCTGCCGGACACGCATCTGCGTTGGCGCGACACCGCGGTCGGGGCGCTCGTCACCGGCCTGCTGATCACCATCGGCAAGCTGGCCATCGGCATCTATATCGGCACCAGCGGCATCGCCTCCAGCTACGGCGCGGCCGGGTCGGTTCTGGCCGCCCTGCTATGGGTGTATTACTCGGCGGAGATCTTCCTGTTCGGCGCCGAATTTACCCGCGCCTGGTCGGACGTCCACGCCCCGTCGCGCGCCCGGCAGTCAGTTGAGGCGTCGTAACGCCGCGAACGGGTTTTCCTCCGGCTCTTCCTCGGGTTCAGGCAATTCAGCCCCCGGCAGGCGCGGATAGGGGTCAAGCGCGAGGCCAAGCTGTTCGGACGCCGCTTCCCCGATATCGACCTGATTGCCGGCGAACGGGATCTCGTCATCAGCATCGAGATTGAGCTCTTCGGATTCCCGACCCTCTGGCACGAAACGCACCTGGAAGTGCTCCTCTATGCTGGCTTCAAATTCTTCCAGCGTGACGACACAGGTTTGCGTGACGCGGGCACGCAGATGACCTCGGGCTGAGACAATGTCGCGGCTCTCACGCTCCAGGTGGAACGTGCAGGACATCGCATGCACGGCCGGCAAGCCCATGCGCAGGGCCAGCGCACCGCACTCGGCCGGCGTGGCGTCAACGGTGATGTCGAGTCCGCCCGGACCGATTCGGTCCAGCATGATGGGACGGGAGCATTCAGGCTTCATCGGGCGGCCTCCCTCGCTGGCAGAAACTGCAATTCACCCCGCCGCATCGCCTCCAGAGTTTGTGTCGCGAGATGATCGCCCTGGGCGTAGGCGAGTCGTGCCAGCGCGGCAGCGGACTCCGCCGGCGGTTCGGCGCTGCGCCAGACGTTCCGGCCAATGGCAAGCGCCAGGCCCGCCAGGTCCGCCCAGGCCTCCGAATACGCGGCGGCTCGGCCGTGGAACGCCTCCCACATCGCCCGGTTGCGTTTCCCGACAGACAGATCGCTCACGCCCATTTCGCGAAGGTTGATGTCCATGTCGTGAAACATCGCATCGAAGACCGCCTGAGCCAGCCCGTGGCCCGGCTCCCCGTCCGCGTTCAGCCGGCGGATGACCAGGAACACGTGCAGCCCGATCGAATCGAACCGGCCGTCCAGCGTATCCGGCACACCCACCACCTCATACAAAAATGGGTCACGTGCGGCTGCTACCGCGACACTGTATAAGGTGTAAGCGGCGCGCTCATACCTCTCGCGCTTGCGTATAAATCCAGCCACCGTCGCCTCGTTGCTCATTGACACGGCCGGGCCGGCCGTGACACCCACCATAAATAGCACCGGCGGGCGATCCGACCAGCCGGTGGACTTTTCCAGGAAACAGACCTTTTGCCTATGCGCGCATCTGCCCACCGACTGTTGCTGATTGGCTGCCTCGCGCTGTCCTCCTGCGGCTGGCTGGCGCCACCCCCGACGGTGCGCGGCAACAAGGTGGACGCTGACCAATTGAAGGAACTGGTTCCTGGCACCTCCACGAAGGCGGACGTGACCGCGGTGATCGGATCCCCTACAGCCGTTGCCACGTTCGACGACAACAAATGGCTCTATATCAGTGAGGTGACGCAGCAGCGCGTCGCCCAAACGCTCGGCGAACTTGACCAGAACGTCGTGATCCTCAGCTTCGATGACAAGGGCGTTTTGAAGTCGGTGGACAAGCGTACCAAGGAAGACTCGCTGCCGGTCACCGTGATTGCCCGCAAGACCCCGTCCCCAGGAACCGAGGCATCGTTCTTCCAGCAGCTTCTGGGCAATATCGGCCGCTACAACCCGACCGGCGGGATGATGCCCGCCGCCGGCGGTGGCGGTGCGCCGACCATGACCCAGTGACGACCTTGCCTGGCAACACCGTCTCAGGCAGGTTTCCGGCATCCCGTCCTTTGGGCACCTGACGTCGGGCTGATCTGGCCGGCGGAAACGTGTCCGCCACGCCTGGAACAGGTCTCATCCATGGATAGCGTCCAACCGAACATTCTGTCCGCGGCCGACGCGCTTGCCCTGCGTTATGGCGCCGAAGGCGCCCCGCCTGCCGGCCCCTGGAACGATCATATCGCCCTGCTGCTGTCCCACCGCTCAGTCCGCGCCTATCGCCCGGATGCGCTGCCGGATGGCACGCTGGAGACTCTGGTTGCCGCGGCGCAGTCGGCGGCAACCAGTTCCAACCTGCAGACCTGGTCGGTGATCGCGGTGACGGACCCCGACAGGAAAGCCGCGCTGGCAAGGCTGGCGAACAACCAGAAGCATATCGAGCAGTGCCCGCTTTTCCTCGTGTGGGTCGCGGACATCTCCCGCAATCGGCGCCTGGCCGAGCAGGAGGGCGTGACGCTGGAGGTGCTGCCATACCAGGAGACGTTCCTGGTCGCCGCGATCGACGCGACATTGGCGGCGCAGAACGCGACGGTCGCGGCAGAGTCGCTCGGATTGTCGACCGTCTATATCGGCGCATTGCGCAACCAGCCCACCGAGGTGGCGGCGGTCGTCGGCCTCGTCCCCGGCACCTTTGCCGTGTTCGGGATGTGCGTGGGCTATGCGTCTTCCGCGGCGGACGCCGAGGTCAAGCCGCGGTTGCCACAGGCGGTCGTCCTGCACCGGGAGACGTATGGCGTGCCGTTGCAGGAACAGGCGCATCGCGCCGCCTACGATTCGCTGATGGGGGCTTTCTCGACCCGCAACGGGATGGCGGCGGATACCTGGACCAGGCGCGTCATCAATCGGATGGGCCGGATTGCCGCACTGTCAGGGCGGGACCGGATGGTCGCCGCCCTGCATGCGCTGGGGTTTGAACTGAAGTAGGCGCACCCGCGTTATCCCCGCTCGGTCATCATGCCCGGTCATCATGCCCTTGGGCGGCAGCGGGGACCGCGCCGGGCCGCCGGTCAGGCGTGCACTTCGGCGCGGGATTCCGGCTGCGTCTCAGGCGTCGTCTTGAAGTCTCCGCCCATACGGCCCTGCTGCCAGGTATTATACCCAAGCACAATCGCCACGGCGCCGAACGCCACGATGCACATCAGCAGATAAAGCGCGCTTCCCGTTGTCATGTTTCGCTCCGTCGAAAAGACCGACGGCAGATTTGCGAACCACGCACCGTATCGACATTGACCTGAATCAAACTCCGCTTCCGGTGCATGATTGGGCGAGATTGGACGCTGAAGCATGATCGGGTCAGGTCGACCCGATCATGCTTCAGAAGTCTGTGTTTGATCGTATGGTTGACGCCTTCCGGCTTTCAGCCTCAGGCCATCAAGCCGTAATCATGCACCGACCGGTTGGTTCGGGGCGCCGTTCGCGCCGCCGGACCGTCCAGCCGCGGGCGAACCCGCGACAGTCGAACCCGTGCCCGTTGGACCCGTATCAGTCGAACCCGAGGAATCCCTCGGCCGCGCTGATCGGCGGCGCGGCCTTCAAAGCCGCCAGATCCGGCACCGGCCGAGCGGTGCGGGCGTCGCCGGCGAGCAGGGCTTCCAGGGCGGCGGCGACACGGAGCACAGCGGCGTCGCCGCCGCGCGGGCCGACGATCTGCAACCCGAACGGCATGCCATTGCGGTCCAGCCCGACCGGCAGGGAAATCGCCGGATGCCCGACGGTTGTCACCGCGTAGGCCATGGCCAGCCAGTGGAAGTAGGTCCGCGTCGGCTCACCGTCGATCTCGGCCGGATACAGCTCCCGCCAGGAGCGCGGGCTGATGGTGATCGCCGGGGTCAGAATCACATCGTATTGGGTAAAAAACGACTGCCAGCGGCGGTACAGCACCGTTTGCATCGTCATCGCGCGCGCCACATCCTCGGCGGAGTAGCGCAACCCCTCGGCGACGTTGGCCCGCACGTTCGGACCCACCATGTCCGGCGTGTTGCGCACCTTGTCGACATGGGCCGCGACGAAATACAGGCCGCGCAGCACCTCGAACGCCTCATCGGTGCCGGCGCAATCCGGCGTGGCATCCTCGGCGCGGGCAAAGACATGGCGGAACAGCCCGGTCTTTTCGGCGAACACGTCCCGGATGTGACGCTCGGTTGGTGCGAAGCCGAAATCGGCAGTCAAGGCGACACGCAGCCGCGACAGATCGATCGCCGCCGGTGGATAGACATCCCCGGCGCGGCGGACCGTCTGGCCGTGAATTGTGGTTGCCAGCTGGTCACAGGCATCATCGCCGGCCATGGCGCCCAGCAGCAGGCAGGTATCGGCGACGGTACGCGCCATCGGTCCCACCACGGGCAGCGCATTCCAGGCATGCACCCGCCTTTCGGTCGGTACCATGCCCGGCGTCGGGCGGAAGCCGACGATGCCACAGAACGCCGCCGGGTTGCGCAATGATCCGCCGGTGTCAGAGCCGGTGCACAGCGGCACCATCCCGGTTGCCAGCGCCACAGCAGAACCGCCGGAGGAGCCGGCCGAGGACTTCGTGGTATCGAACGGGTTCGCGGTCACGCCATATACCGCGTTCCTTGTGTTCGCGCCGGCGCCGAACTCCGGCACGTTGGTCTTGCCGACGATGATCGATCCAGCCGCACGGACCGCGGCGACGGGGCGTTCATCCTCGGCCGGAACATGGTCGGCGAACAGCGGGCTGCCGAAGGTGGTGCGCAGGCCGCGCGTTAGTTCCAGGTCCTTGATGCCGATCGGCAGGCCGTGCAGCGGTGGCAGGTCGTCGCCCCGCGCCACCGCGTCATCCGCCGCGATGGCGGCGTCCCGGGCACGGTCGAAATCCCGTGCCACCATCGCGTTCACCGCCGGGTCGATGGCCTCGATCCGGGCAATGCAGCTTTCCAGCAATTCGGTCGGCGCCAGCGCCTTGGCGCCGATCAGCCGCCGCGCTTCGACGGCTGTCAGGTCACAAGGTTCCATCGCTCAGTATCCCAGCGCCAGGCCGTCCTTGCGCGGCTCGGAGCCGCCGACCAGGACACCGCGATCATGGTCGATCCAGATTGCCTGGCCGCCGCCATGCGGACGCTCGGTCGGTTCGATGATGTGACCCATGGCTTCCAGCCGGCGGACCACATCGGCCGGCACGCCACGCTCGACCTGCAGCTTGCCGTTGTAGGGAAACACCCGCCACAGATCGATCGCCTGCTGGATATCCAGCCCGTATTCCAGGAAATTGGTCAGGAACCACGACTGGCCGACCGGCTGGTAGTGCCCGCCCATTACCCCGAACGGCATCACCGCTCGGCCACTTTTCATCACCATGCCGGGGATGATTGTGTGCATCGGGCGCTTGCGCGGCGCGATGCAGTTTGGGTGCCCCCGTTCCAGCCGGAAGCCGAAGCCACGGTTCTGCAGCATGACCCCGGCATTCGGCGCCAGGATGCCGCTGCCAAAATTCTCGAACAGCGAGTTGATGAAGCTGCACGCGTTGCCGTCGCGGTCGACGACGCACAGGTACACCGTGTCCTTGTGCGGGGGCAGAATCGATTCGCCAGCGGCCGGCAGCACCGGCATCGCCGCGGTGTCGCTGATCAGCGCCCGCTGCGCCGCAAGGTATTCCGCGCTGAGCAGTTTCTTCACCGGCACCTCGGACACGCCCGGATCGGCCAGGAAGGCGTCGCGGTCGCGGTAGGCAAGCCGTGCGGCCTCAATATGCCGGTGCGCCCGCAATGCGCTTGCCGCACCATCCGGCGCGGACGGCATGTCCCCAAGCATGCCCAGCATCATCAGGACGAGAAGGCCCTGGCCGTTGGGCGGGCATTGGTAGACGTCGTAGCCCTTCCAGTTC
>DAICYU010000018.1 GCA_027311485.1 Acetobacteraceae bacterium | reverse complement strand
ATCTACCTGCATCATGCCGACAGCGATGGCACGCAGGTGCTGCGCGCCGTTGCCACCGATGGTCATCGCTTGGCCCGCGTCGAGGAGCCGTTGCCGGAAGGCGCCGCGTCGATGCCTGGCGTCATCATCCCCCGCAAGACCGTCAATGAGCTGCGCAAGCTGCTGGATGAGGTCACCGGCGATGTTGATGTGGCGCTTTCGGACACCCGCATCCAGTTCCATGCCGACCAGATCCTGCTGACCAGCAAGCTGATCGACGGCACGTTCCCGGAATACGAACGGGTCATTCCCCGCGGCAATGATAAAATCTTGCGCGTCGGCAAGAAGGACTTTTCCGATGCCGTCGCCCGCGTGGCGGCGATCTCATCGGAACGGTCGCGGCCGGTGAAACTGTCGCTGGCCCGTGACTTGCTGGTGCTGTCCGCCTCCAGCCCCGAGCAGGGCACCGCGACCGAGGAACTGGACGCCGACCACGTCAAGTACGAAGCCGGTCCGCTGGAGATCGGCTTTCAGGCGCGCTATCTGAACGACATCACCGACCAGATTCCCGAACAGGTGGAGTTCCGGTTTGCCGATGGGTCCGCCCCGACGGTGGTGCAGGACGCCGCAGACGCCAGCGCGCTGTACGTGCTGATGCCCATGCGGGTGTAATGCCAGTAGCCCGGCGGCGTGTCTCAGGCCATCGAGCCGCTGCTTCCCTGATGTCAAGGCAGGCGCGCTGGATCATGATCGGGTGAGGCTGACACCAGATCATGGTCCATAAGCATTAACTTGATAGCACGATGGACACCCTTCGGCCTTTGGCCTCGGGGCTCATCCTCTACGGTGCCGACGCAGTACTGGTTTGGGATTGAAGGTTCGATAAGGTCGTTTCCATCCCCTCCAACGTCGCGGCCGTGATGGGCGCCCGCACCATCGTATGCATGATCAGCGCGCCGAGTGTGGTAATCGCGGCGCCGATCGCCAGCGCCACAACAAACGACCCGGTCAAATCCACCACGATACCGGTCACAAGCGGCGAAACCGTCCCACCGATATAGCCGCCGAAATTCTGTATTCCGGCCACCGAGGTGCAATAAGATTGTGGTGCGACAGCGGTGATCATCGTCCATTTTCCCGCCACGCCGAACGACAAGGCGAACATCGACAGTGAGATGCAGATGATCGCCTGTGTCGGGTTCAGTGCGATTGTCGCCAGCACGGTGAAAGCGCCCGACAACACCAGCCCGGCGATCGTCGGCATACGGCGGGCGGCAACGATTTCGGTGCCCTGGCGCGCCAGGTGATCGCTGAACCAGCCGCCGGACCAGGCACCCAGGATAGACAGGATCAGCGGTATGGATGCCAGCAGACCGGTCCTGGCGATGCTGATATGCTGCTGCATCTCCAGATACGCCGGCAACCAGGTCTGGTACATCCAGATCGAGTAGCCCGAGCAGAATGCGCCGAGCGTCAGGCCCCACATCGCCCTTTGACGGAACAGCCGGCCGAAGTCACGCAGCTTCACCGGCGCCTGGGCGGCGCGGTTTTCCGCCAGATAGGCCTGATCTTCCGGTGCAAGCCGGGTCGTCGCCGGATCACGGTACAGCTTGAACCAGACCAGAGCGCCGAGGACGCCGACCACGCCCATGGTGATGAACATCACCCGCCAGTCGAACGCCAGCATGATGGCGGTCAGGATGGGCGGTGCGATGGCCGGCCCGATGCTGCCGCCAGAGTTGTAGATACCCGTTGGCTTGCCGCGGTCCTTGACGTGGAACCAGTCACTGGTGATGCGCACGGCGCCGGGAAAGGCCGGACATTCCGCCGCCCCCAGCGTGACGCGCGCCCAGAGAAGCTGCCCGTAGCTGCCCGCGAGGCCACCCGCGGCCTGCGCAACCGACCAGGCCATCAGTGCGAAACCGACCAGGTAGCGCGGACCAAGGCGATCCAGCATGAAACCGATCGGCAGTTGGAACATGGCGTAGGTCAGGGACCAGAACGACTGCAACGCGCCAATCTGCGTTGCATTCAGCCCGAACTCCTGCCGGATCTTGACGTTGCCGATCGCCAGGGTCGATCGGTCCATGTAGTTCAGCGCGATAGCCGCGGTGACCAGCGTTACGGCGATCCACTGCATCCGTCGCATCTTCGCCGAAACCGGTGCGGCCATGTTTCCCCGCCTGTTCCTGTCCGTTCCAGATACGATCCCCGCACGGTTTGTGCCAATTGACAAGTCTTGCCGGGATGGAGCGCTGCGGGCACAGCAACCGCGCCCCGCGTGCGCACCAGCCTAGCGGTTCAGGCCCGCGATCATGGTAGCGATCCGCCGCCGCGCGACGGGTACATGTCCGATCAGGCTCAGTGCGGCACTGCGGATCAACTGACTCCCCGAACCGGTCAGCGTGACCATCCGGGTCATCTGGTCCGTCGCGCCGACCACGCGTTCCGCGACCGGCCGACGCGTGGCTTCATAGCTGTCCAGACCGGCCTCGGGCTGCCGGCCGTTGATCACGGCGACCAATCGTTCGCCCAAGGCGACAGCGTCCTGGATGCCGGTGTTCATGCCCTGACCACCGGCCGGGCTATGCGCATGCGCCGCGTCGCCCGCCAGGAACACGCGGCCGGCCCGATAGCGGGCTGCCAGACCGTGATGGATGCGGAATCGCGATGACCAGATCACGTCGTGTACCGGTACAGGCACAGCCTGCGGACCACGCCGGTTCAGCATTGCTTGCACATCCTGCAGCCCGGGGGACACCGGCGCATTGTCCGCGGTTGCTACGATGCGGACATGCCCACCCGGAAGCGGGACGGCCAGCGCGATGCCATCACGCGCCAGGAACATCACCATTTCGTCGGGCACAAACGGCCAATCCATATGCACGTCCGCAAGGATGAACGACTCCGGGTATGTGCCTGGATCGAAGCCGATCCCGACAGCCTGCCGAACCATGCTGTGATACCCGTCAGCCGCCACCACGTACCGCGCCCGGACTGATTTCAAGCCCCCTGCCGGGTCGCGCAGCGTGAGTGTTGCCATATCGGGATCCTGCTGCAGGTGAACTGCTTCCCACCCGCGCTCGATCGTGCTCCCCAACGTGGTCAGGCGGCGCGCCAGGATCGCCTCGGTTTGGTCTTGCTGCAGCGCCAGCACGAACCTGTACCGTGTGCGCAGCGTCGAAAAGTCCAGCCGCATCAAAACGCGGTCGCGATTGCGCAGGGACGCAGTCGGCAGTCGGAGCCCCGCTGCCAGCAGGTGGTCTGTCACGCCAAGCGGCTCCACCACCTCGAGTGTGCGTGCATGAATGGCCGCTGCGCGGGAGGTCGCCTGCGGCATTGTCAGCTTGTCAGCCAACATGAACGGAATGCCTGCAGCGGCAAGGCGTATCGCCAGTGTCAGACCGGTCGGTCCGGCCCCAACGATCACGACCTGGGTCTCGGCCGTATCGCTCATGAGTCGCTCCGCAAAAGTCAACATGCGTTGACTTAAGCCTTGCGCTTGCGGATTCAACGCCCGTTGACGAAATCTCCGGTCATGAGTCCCACCCAAGCCCGATCAACGACCACGCGGGCCCGTATCCTGTCTGCCGCGCAGGCGCAGTTCGCAAAGGACGGCTATGAGCGCGCGACGATTCGTGCTGTGGCATCGCTGGCAGGAACCGATCCGGCACTGGTGATCCGCTATTACGGTAGCAAGGAAGGTTTGTTTGCGGCCGCTACCCATTTCGATCTTTGTCTGCCGTCGCTGGATCACGTCGCCCATGCCGACATTGGCGAAACGCTGGTGCGGCACTTTCTGGCGCTGTGGGAAGGGAACCCGGCCGATCCGTCATTGCGCATCCTGCTGCGCGCAGCCGTTACGCACGCCGAGGCTGCGACGCGTATCCGGGGATTGTTCGCCGAACAGGTGCTGCCGGCCATCCGTGTCGTGGCACCGGACCGACCGGCGTTGCGCGCCGGCCTTGTCGCCAGTCAGATCCTCGGCCTCGCCTTGTGTCGCTATATTCTGGAGGTGCCGCCCCTGGTGGACATGAAGCCAGACGATGTCATCGCCTGCATCGCGCCGACGTTGCAGCGTTACCTCGCGGCACCGCTGGACGGCGGCTTCACGGCGAACGCGTAACCCGCATGGTGCCGACGTGCTCCGTCTGAAACGCCTGACGCTGACCGATTTCCGCAGCTACGCCACGCTGATCTGGCGTCCGGCGGCGCGAATCAGCGTGCTGCACGGCCCGAATGGCAGTGGCAAGACGAATTTGCTGGAAGCCGTATCGCTGATTGTGCCCGGGCGCGGCCTCCGTGGTGCCCGCACCGCCGATCTGCCGCGCCAGGGAGGGCATGGCGTCTGGGCCGTCGCCGGGCGATTCCAGACGGCTGACGGCGACGTCGACATCGGCACCGGTACGACCGAATCGGCGCCGGACCGCCGTGTCTTCCGGCTGGACGGGGCCGCGCCGCGCAGCCAGGCCGATATCGCCCGCGTTGCTGCCGCGGTCTGGCTGACACCGCAGATGGACCGGCTGTTCCAGGAAGGTTTGTCGGGTCGCCGCCGCTTCCTGGACAGGCTGGTCTGGGCATTGGAGCCAAACCACGCCCGCGAAATGGCGGCGCACGACACCGCGGTGGGCAGCCGTAACCGCTTGCTGGCGGAAAGGCGCGTGGAGCGCGCCTGGCTCGCGGGTCTGGAGGACTCGATCGCCCGCCATGCCGTGGCCGCCACCGCGTCCCGCCTCAATCTGGTCAACCGCCTGAACCAACAGATCGCTGCCGGCGCAGTGGGCGCGTTTCCGCCGGCGCATATCGGGCTGGCCTGCCCGATCGCCGAACGGCTGGACATCGAACCGGCCCTGGCGGTGGAGGACTGGCTCCGGGCCGAACTGGAAGCGGGCCGTGGCCGCGACTCGGCGGCCGGGACGACAGCGCTTGGTGCCCACAGGACGGATCTGCTGCTGACCGACGTGACATCCGGCATCCCGGCGGCGCTGGCCAGTACCGGGCAGCAGAAGGCGCTGCTGACGGGCGTGATCCTGGCCCATGCTGGCCTGATCGCTGCCGCGCGTGGCTTCGCGCCGCTTCTGCTGCTGGACGAACCGGCGGTTCACCTGGACGCCAGCCGCCGGACAGCGCTATGGGACCTGTTGATGACCCTGCCGGCCCAAACCATCGTCACCGGCACCGACGGGGACACATTCCTGCCGCTGGCAAACGCTGCGGAAGCGTTCGTGACCGGCGGCGGCATTCTCAGGCCAGACCCGCGTTTTCTTGCGGCCGAGTCTGATACGACCTCTGTCCCCCAGACCCGCTAAATGCTATATATCTAGAGTATCAATCCAACAGCCTGGAGTCCCCACCCGGCATGTCCGACAACGCCGCGCTGCCCCCTGATTCCGACCCGAACAACCCCGATGCATACGATGCGGCGTCGATCTCGGTCCTGAAGGGCCTCGACGCGGTGCGCCGCCGTCCGGGGATGTATATCGGCGACACGGATGACGGTTCCGGCCTGCATCATATGGCGTTCGAAATCATCGACAATGCCGTGGATGAGGTTCAGGCCGGCTATGCCTCTCACGTCACGCTGACTTTGAACGGCGATGGCAGCGTGACCGTCACCGACGATGGCCGCGGCATCCCGACTGACATCCACCCCGAGGAAGGCGTGTCGGCGGCTGAGGTCGTGCTGACGCGCCTGCATGCCGGCGGCAAGTTCAATCAGAACAGCTACAAGGTGTCCGGCGGCCTGCATGGCGTCGGTGCCGCAGTGGTCAACGCCCTGTCCGAGTGGATGGAGGTTCGGATCTGGCGGCACGGACAGGAGCATCGGATCCGCTTCCGCCATGGCGACGCCGAGGCGCCGCTTGAAATTGTCGGCCCCGCCGACCGCGGCAGCGGCACCGAAGTGACCTTCAAGCCGAGCCCGGGAACCTTCACGAAGACCGAGTTCGACTACGCACTGCTGGAGCGGCGCCTGCGGGAGCTTGCCTTCCTGAATTCCGGCATGAGGATCGTGCTGCGCGATGAACGCCATGCGCCGGCGGTTGAGAATGTCCTGTATTATGAAGGCGGCCTGGTTGCCTTCGTCGAATATCTCGATCGCGCCAAGAATGCAGTTTTCACGCCCCCGATCAACCTGCGCCAGGCCGACGAACAGCAGGGCATAAAGGTCGAATTCGCCCTATCATGGAACGATAGTTTCCATGAGACAATGCTGTGCTTCACCAACAATATCCCGCAACGGGACGGCGGCACGCATTTGGCCGGCTTTCGCCAGGCGCTGACCCGCGTTGTGACGAAGTACGCCGAAGGGATGGGCAAAAAGGACCAGCTTCAGCTCGTCGGTGACGACATGCGCGAAGGCATGACCGCCGTGCTGTCGGTGAAGGTGCCGGATCCGAAATTCAGCTCTCAGACGAAGGACAAGCTGGTCAGTTCCGAAGTGCAGCCGGTGGTGCAGGCGGCTGTTGCCGATGCCGTCTCACACTGGTTCGAGACGCACCCAAAGGAAGCGAAGGGCATCATCCAGAAAGTGATGGACGCCGCCGCTGCTCGGGAGGCCGCCCGTAAGGCGCGTGAACTGACCCGCCGGAAGGGCGTGCTCGATGTCTCCACCTTGCCGGGCAAGCTGGCCGACTGTCAGGAGCGCGACCCTGCCAAGTGCGAAATCTTCATCGTCGAGGGCGACAGCGCAGGCGGCTCCGCCAAGCAGGGGCGGGATCGCAAATTCCAGGCCATCCTGCCGCTGAAGGGCAAGATCCTGAACGTCGAGCGGGCCCGCTTTGACCGCATGCTGTCCAGCCAGGAAATCGGCACGTTGATCACGGCGCTGGGCACCGGCATCGGCCAGGGCCCGGTGGAGCAAGGCGGCTTCGATGCCTCCAAGCTGCGCTATCATCGTATCGTCATCATGACGGACGCCGACGTGGACGGCTCCCACATCCGCACGCTGCTGCTGACCTTCTTCTTCCGCCAGATGCGCGAACTGATTGAGCGTGGGCACCTGTTCATCGCCCAGCCGCCGCTGTACCGGGCCAAGCGCGGTAGCGATGAGCGCTACCTGAAGGACGATGCCGCCCTTGAGTCGTTCCTGCTGGACAAGGCACTGGCGGATGCCCGCCTGACCTATGCCAACGGGGTCGTCGCAGAGGGCAGCGAACTGCGGCGTGAAGTGACGCTGTTGCGGGAAGCGACGTTAAACCTGAAGCGTCTTTCGTCGGTCATTCCCGTGGCTTTGCTGGAACAGGCTGCGATTGCCGGTGTGCTGACCCCGGACCCGGCCCGCGCCATGGCGGCGGCGCCGGAATTTGCTTCGCGCCTGAATGCCGTGTCCCTGCCAACTGAGCAGGGTTGGGTCGTCAGCGCCGATCACGGCCTGACCCTGTCTCGCACGGTGCGCGGCGTGGCCGAACGCTATACTCTGGATGCCGCCTCACTCCGCAGTGCCGAGGCGCGCTGGCTTGCTGACAGGGCAGGGGCCTTTGCCGAACGGTTTGGCACACCGGCAAAGCTGAAGCTGGACTCGCAGGAACCCTCGGTGGCCGGCCCGGCCACCACCTACGACCGCATCATCGCCCACGGGCGCCGCGGCCTGTCGGTGCAGCGGTTTAAAGGGCTGGGCGAGATGAACCCCGACCAGCTCTGGCAGACGACGCTGGACCCGTCCGTGCGGACGCTGCTGCAGGTGAAGGTGGGCGACTCTGAGGAAGCCGCGCAGGTATTCAGCACCCTGATGGGCGACGTGGTCGAGCCGCGGCGGGAATTCATCGTTGGCAATGCGCTGAAGGTGGCGAATCTGGACGTGTAGTCCAGTCCCCTCACCCGAGGCGGATGGTATCGGCGGAGGGGAACGGACCAAACCGGTTGCGCACGACTGGCTGCTGTTGCGGCGGATGACCACGCCAATGGTGCGCTGTTCTGTTGTGCGGGAACGCGTTGTACGCCATCGGCTTGTTCAGCTTCTGGCGATCGCCTCCGTCAGTCGGGCTAGGGCGATGGGCGTAACACGGTCGGGCGGCTACCCGGCGAGTGGTCGCCGCCCGCAGAATCTACTATCGCGCGTGAACCCCTGCTGCCTTGGCAACATGTCCCGCGATGGCGTCCATCAGCGGCGGTGACAGGCAGTCATAAGGCTCA
This sequence comes from Acetobacteraceae bacterium, assembly GCA_027311485.1. Taxonomy (GTDB): domain Bacteria; phylum Pseudomonadota; class Alphaproteobacteria; order Acetobacterales; family Acetobacteraceae; genus Rhodopila. The sequence goes on along the minus strand of DAICYU010000018.1, from coordinate 10,770 downwards.
AGCCCAAGCTCCTTCAGTCTGGAGCGAATGCCGCCCATCCGTTCCGGTGCAACACCTGATTCAATGACCGACGACACGAACGCCGCGAATTCCGGCGCGGCCCAGCCGGACTCCTGGAACAATTCCGGATGAATAAAGTCAAGACCGTAGAAGGGATGGTTCTTGTTCTCGATCCGTCCGTACATATGGACGCCGCAGCCTTTGCACGCATGCCGCTGGATCGTCGCCGACGGATCTACGATCTGAAGCTTGTTTTCGTTCTGAATGACATGAAGTTTGTCACGCGGTACCACGGCGACGATCGAAAAATCCGCTCCGGCCGGTTTCCAGCATTTTGTGCACCCGCAGGCGTGGTTGTGGGCGATCGGCCCGTCGATCCTGACCTTTACCTGTTCCGAAGCACATTTGCAGACCAGAGTTCCACCGGCAAAGCTGGCCGAGCCGGGCTTTACACCGGAGTCCACCAACGGGTGGATATGAATAGCGCCGGACATCTGCATCTCCCTTTTTGTTTTGAAACGATAATATCGCCGGATGACGACCACTTCCGTCAGGCCGCCGCCAATATCCGACATGGTCCATCAAAGCGCGCAAGACCTGCCGTTATCAATGAATCGGCCGGCAACCATTATCGAAGTCACCGACGGGCCGTCAAAACACAAAACCGGCTTCGCCTTGCGCACCGGGGGCTGGAGAAAACGCCTCAAGGAGCTTCGGGTTCAGATGTATTCGAAACTGAAATGTAATAAGATAAGTGCTAAGGAACCACGTCGATCGTGCCGTGCATGCCAAAGAAGCTGTGAAGAAAGTGGGTGCATTCCAGGCGGTACGTCCCCGGTACATGGGGCACAACGGTCAATTCGACCGTCTGATGTGACCGAAGATCGATCTCTCCGTTAGAAAACAAAAACGAACCTGGCAGTATCTCGCTGGCCGCGAAGAATTTGGGCGCGCTGAAATCGTGCTTGCCACCGCTCTCATTCACCAATTTCAACCGAACCGGTATGCCGACCTTCAATCGCAGATGATCAGGCGTAAACGCAAAGTTGGATAAGCGAACCGTGATCGCCTCGACGTGCTCGGGTGCGGCGTCGCGCAGCTGAGCGCTGGCCGGCATTGTCGAGAAGGCCGCGAGGGCAACAACCGACGCGTATGTGGCAATGCGTATCATCGCCTCCTGAAAGCTTGGACGTCTGCAACGGGTAGCGAGTTCCAGTCCTTATACGCCGATCAGGAAGCCCATATGGCCTGTCGCTTCCTATATGGCCGAAACCGGCCGCCGACTCCACGCCATGGGGCCGGCGGCCGGTCTGCAGTGCAGTCTATGCCCGTTCGGCCGCCTGAATCGAGTCTCCGACGATTTGCACGATACGGTCCAGCGTCGCTTCCGGTGTTGGCAGGGGCGGCGCAAAGCACAGCGTGTCGCCGCTGGCGGGCGGCCCGTCGGAAGCGGCACGCAGCCGGAGGATCAGGCCACGGTTCGCCGCCTCGGCGACGACCTTCGGGCCCAGACCCTTTGCCGGCGTCTTGCTGCCCTTGTCCTGCACAAGCTCGATGGCCGCCAGCATGCCGATGCCTCGCACCTCTCCAACCGTGGGCAAGGAAAGCAGTGTTTCCAGCCCGGCACGGAACCGGTCGCCCTGCACCTGCGCCCGCTCCACCATCCCTTCCTTCTCGATGATGTCGATATTCGCCAGCGCGACGGCGCAGCACACCGGATGGCCTGAGTAGGTGGCCGCGTGCATGAATTTCTCATCCGGCGGCGCATCCATCATGACGTCGTGCAACCGCTTGGAGATGATCACGCCGCCCAGCGGCAAATAGCCGCTGGTCACGCCCTTCGCGAAGGACATCAGGTCCGGCTTGATCCCCCAATGGCCCAGGCCGAACCACTGGCCGGTGCGACCGAAGCCGGTAATAACTTCATCGGCGATCAGCAGAATATCATAGCGATCACAGATTTCCCGCAGGCGCGGGAAATAGGAAGCCGGTGGCACGATCACGCCGCCCGACCCCATCACCGGTTCGGCGATCACGGCGGCAACGGTATCGGCACCTTCGGCCAGGATCGCATCCTCGACTGCTTCGGCCGCGCCAATTCCGGCATCGCCGTTGCCCGGCCAGCGATACGGGTAGGGCGGTGCGACCTGCAGGAACTCCGGCACCACGGGACCGAACATCTTGTGATAGTTCGGCAGGCTGGTCGCGCTCATGGCAGCCAGCGTAACCCCGTGATAGCCGTAGCGCCGGGAAATGATCTTCACCTTGTTCGGCTTGCCAAGCCGCTTCCAGTGATAGCGGGCGAACTTGAAGGCGCTCTCGTTGGATTCGGCGCCGCTGGTGGTGAAATACACCGCCGCCATATTGTCATAGGCCAGTCCCACGAGCCGTTCGGCCAGCCGGATTGCCGGTTCGTTGGTGAACCCGGCATATGCGGACGCGTAGGCAAGCTTTTCCATCTGCGCGGCGGCCGCGGCGGCAAGCTCCTTGCGGCCGTGACCGATATTGACATTCCACAGGGCAGACAGACCGTCGATGAACATGCGGCCATCGGCGGTGTGCAGCATGGCGCCGTCACCGGACACGAAAACGCGTGGGTTCGCGTGATCCTTGGCGTGGTGCAGTGGGTGGATCAGGTGGCGCTGGTCGGTTGCCACGAGTTGGTCGGCAGCCGGCAAAACATCATCCATCGTTCAAGCCCTTCCTTCTTTGTGCGACGGTAGTGCATTGCGTATGGCTTTAGAAGGTCCGCGGCCGTCGCACCATGCCGCCGGATGCTGTTCCGGGCGCCTGACATCCGGCGGTGCCGACCGCAATCGACTTTGCGGCGGTGAGTGCCGGCCACGCGGTCCGACCCCGACGTGCTGCTGCTGCTGCCTGCCCGGTCGGGCCGCTCAACCCAGCGGCGGCCGCAGTATGATCGGGGTGTTCACGGCCGGCGGTTCACATTCGGGAATGCCGGCCCGGCGCAGCCCTTCGGCGTAGTGCAGCTTGTCGCCCTCGCGTTCCATCGGGTTGGCTTCCAGGAAGCGCTGTATGGTGAAGTCCGGCTCCAGCATCAGCAGCCGCCGACGTACCGTCGCGGCCTCCTGCTCCAGGCCGAGATAGCCGAGCGCGGCCAAATATGGTTTATAGCTGGCGCTGAATGACGGGTTGAGCTGGCTGACCACGCGGCCATACTCCACAGCCGTTTCGTAGTTCCGCTTCATCAGGTGGATCAAGACGAAGAACGCATCAAAGAAGAATGCGTGCGGATCAAGCGGCGACAATCTCTTGTACCGGCTGTTGCGGCGTTCGGCCTCGTCCAGATTGCCAGCATAGGCATGCGCGACCGCTGAGAGCGCCCAGGCCATCGCCAGGTTGGGATTAAGGTCCAGCGCCCGTTCGTGCAGCGCCATCGCTTCCCGTAGCCGATGGTGCAGGAACGCCCGAACATGACCGCTGATCGACAGCCCGCGCGCGTCAAACGGGTCCAGCACAATGGCACGCTCGGCCAGCTCACCGGCACGTGCCATCATCGCTTGCGGCATTTCCGCCCAATCCTGTCCCACCAGGAAAATGTGCCAATAGGCGTACCAGGCATAAGCGGCCGCATAATCCGGCTCCAGCGTGATCGCTTCGGCCAGGTAGCGGCCAGCCTGCATGAACGGTTCGCGTTCCATCCGGCCGATCAGCGGAATTGCCCGCAGCATCAGATCGTAAGCGGTGGCGTCCACAGGACCCCGCGTGCTGCGTTTTGCCTCGATCAGCAGGATTTCGGGATCGATTTGCGCCACGACCTCAGCCGCGACCTCATCCTGCAGGGTCAGAAGGTCGTTGGTTTCGCGGTCGAACCGGCGCGCCCAGGCGATCTGGTTGGCGGCGCGCAGATCCAGCAGGCGCAGACTGATCCGAAACCTGCTGCCAGCCCGCTGCACGGAGCCGTCCAGCAGGAAGTCCAACCCAAACTCCCGCCGGATCGCGGCCTCATCCCGGTTATCAGCGGCAAAGCGACCCAGCGAGTTGGAGGAGACGATGAACATCCACCGGAACCGCGCGAGCGCGTTGGTGATCTCGTCCGCCAGGCCGGGCGCCAGGTGGGCATCGTCGTCCTGCATGCCGACCAGGCGAAACGGCATGACACCAATATGCACACCGCCACGTGAAGCCGCCGAGTCACGCTTCGGTTGCATTGGGGCCCTGGCTTGGGTCACCTCTGGCGCCGCTTCCGGCTCAGCCGGTGCTGGAAGCGGCGCGTCTGGATTCTGCGCCGGGCGTAGCGGCAGGCGTGTGTGCGATGGCCCGCGGATTGCGTTCAGCAGCTTCTGCGTTTCCACCGACGGCGCCGCATCCAGCATGTCTGCCAGCACCGCTCGGCATCGGTCATACGCCTGCACCGCCAGGCCGCGTTCACCACGTGCGGCATGGGCTTTCATCAGCGCGCGCCAGGCGCCTTCGTGCGAGCGGTCGATCGTCAGCAGCCGTTGCGCCGCGGCGATTGCCGCTTCGGGGTCCAGGTCTTCTCGCAGCATGCCTTCAGCAATCCCGCGCGCGCGGTCACGCAGCCGCTCGCGCTCGGTGTTGAGCCAGGCATCGAAGTTTGGATCAATGCCGTCCAGATCCTCCAGAAGGTCACCGTCCAGCAGGGCCAGGGACGCCGGCTGTGCGGCACTCGCCTTCATCACCTCGTCAACGTCGATCCAGATCGCGCTGGATCGCAAGGCCAGATGGTCGCGCGTGACGGTCAGGATTTCGGCTTGGGCGGGCGAGAGTGCGTCGAGCAGCCGATGGACTTCCTGCCTCAGAGAGGCACGCGCCTGCTCCTCAGGCCGTCGACTCCAGAGTTGGTCAGCCAGTTTGCCCCGCAAAACCGGACGTGGTGCCGCCAACGCAACACAGGCGAGCACGGCCCGCGTTTTGCGACCAGACGGCAATACGTTCTCACTCCGTATCGTCCAGGCTTCCATCTGGCCAATCAGCCGCAGGCGGACGACGACCTGACTTGCTGATGTCAGCGAAGCCGAAGCGGAATGCTGGGCGGACGGCTCTGACATCGGGACCTCGGATCCAACAGCTCTGTTTAGTGCCTTATGCGACCGAATGCGAGGATCAGCGGGTCACGCATTCTCGATTCTGCCGCGAACAAAGGCCAGAGCCGCATTGAAGGCAGCGTCCGCGTCCATCGTCGTCGTGTCCAGCTCAAACGCGTCCGAGGCGGCACGGAGCGGTGCGGCCAGCCGCGCGGCGTCCTTTGCGTCACGCTGCCGCATATCGCCCTCGACCGTTTCGATGGAGGTTTCGATTCCTTTGGCGCGCAGCTCCATCCAGCGTCGGCGAGCGCGCTCCGTCAGACTTGCTGTGACAAAAAGTTTCGCCGGCGCATCGGGAAAAATAACGGTGCCGATGTCACGGCCATCCAGCACCGCTCCTGACGCCGCGGCGAAGTCCCGCTGGAACGTCAGCAAGGCAGCGCGTACGCCGGGGATCGCCGCGACCGATGATGCCGCCGCATCAGCCGCGGGCCCGCGCAGGTCGGGCCGCTCCAGATCCAGCGGTTGCAACGATCGCGCCGCGGCCTCGGCGATGGCCGGGTCGGCGGGATTGCCGCCATGATCCAGCACGCGGCGGCCAACCGCACGATACAGCAACCCGGTATCCAGGTAGGGCAGTCCCAGGGCATGCGCGAGACGTCGGGCGAGCGTGCCTTTTCCGGCGGCCGCGGGGCCGTCGATGGCGACGACGGGCTTCATGCGATGCGAGCACCGATCCCGTTCATCAGCGCGACGAAGCCGGGAAAGCTGGTATCGATGAAGGCGCCGTCATCGGCGCTGACCGGTTGCGACGCGGCCATGCCAAGAACCAGCGCGGACATCGCGATCCGATGGTCCATGTGGGTGGCTACTGTGCCGCCGCCGGCCGGAACGGCGCCGTTACCGTGAATAATGAGGTCATCGGCCTCGATCTCGATCCGCACGCCATTCGCCGTCAGCATTGCCGCGGTTGCCTCCAGGCGATCGCTCTCCTTGACCCGCAACTCCTTCAGGCCGCGCAGCCGCGACGTGCCGGTGGCGCAGGCCGCGGCAACCGCCAGGATCGGGTATTCGTCGATCATGCTTGGCGCGCGGTCCGGGGGGATGTCGGCGGCCCGCAAATCGACCCCGGCAACATCGATATCGCCGACCGGTTCACCCCCTTCGATGCGGCGGTTCCGGATGACGATCCCGGCGCCCATTTCATCCAGGCATTGCAGCAGGCCGGTGCGCAGCGGATTCAGGCCAACCCCGGTGATGGTGACGCGGCTACCTGGCACCAGGAGCGCCGCAACCAGAGGGAAAGCGGCGGAGGAGGGGTCGCCCGGCACCACAACGTCGGCGGCCTTCAGTTCCGGCTGGCCGTGCAGGTGGATGATGCGGCCCGCACCGGTGGTCTCGACCCGCACCGAGGCGCCAAAATGGCGCAGCATGTTCTCGCTGTGGTCACGGGTGGCCTCGGGTTCCTCGACGCGGGTGACGCCCGGGGCGTTCAATCCAGCCAGCAGCACCGCGGACTTTACCTGGGCGGACGGCACCGGCACGCGGTAATCCAGCGGCATGGCATCCTGCACGCCCTGGATCGCCAAGGGCAGACGCCCGCCTTCGCGGGCACTGAAGCGGCCGCCGGTGGCGGTCAGCGGGTCGATCACGCGCCGCATCGGCCGCCGGCGCAGGCTGGCGTCGCCGGTCATGACGGCGAACAGCGGATGGCTGGCCAGGATGCCGCACAGCAGGCGGGCGGCGGTGCCGGAGTTGCCCATGTCCAGCACATCATCCGGCTCGGTCAGTCCGCCGATGCCACGGCCGGCGACGCGCCAGGTCCCGTCCGGATCATGCGCCACGACAGCGCCCAGGGCACGCATGGCAGCGGCGGTGCGCAGCACATCCTCGCCGGTCAGCAGGCCGGTGATGCGGGTTTCCCCGACGGCCAGCGCGCCGAACATCAGGGCGCGATGACTGATCGATTTATCCCCCGGTACCGCGATGCTGCCCTGCAGCGGCTCGGCCGGTTTGCCCGAGGTCAACGGGGTTGGGGCGGGATGGGTCATGCGGCGAAATCCGGTCTCGTGCGTGAAGCGTTGCTTGATAACGGCTTTCGCAAGGCGCCGAAACCGTGGCATGGCGCGAGAAGCGATTTGACAGCGCGGCGTTGCGGTGGCATGGGCGCCCGCTTCCGTTCACAGTCCAGACTGTTATGAGGGGCCTTTCTTGCCATGGCCAAGCCTGAACTCGGCACCAAGCGGGTCTGCGTCGCGTGCGGCACGCGATTTTACGACCTGACGAAGTCCCCCGCCATCTGCCCGAAATGTGGCACCGAGCAGCCGTTGGATCAGCCACGGACGCGGCGCCCCGGCGGCAATGTGGTGGAAGATAAGCGTCCCAAGAAGCCGGTCCCCGCGCCCGGGTTGGAGGACGTGGAGGTCGAGGTCGAAGGTGTCGAGGACGTCGAAGAGGAAGACGTCCTGGAGGATGCCGGCGACCTGGAAGACGACGCCGATGCGATCGGTGGCGACATAGAGGTCGAAACCGACGGCGAGGCCGACGAGCACTAAGCGTCAAAGCCGACGACGCGCGCGCTGCCATATCATCAGCAGCGCGTCGTAGGGCAGCGCCGGGGTCTCACGTAGCCGCCAGTACCACCTGAGCCAGCGGCGTGTCGCCGCTGGCACGGGCGGTGGCGGACAGGCGCGCGCGTCTATCCCCGCGAGCCGCAGCAGCAGCAGGCAGCGTGGCAGGTGATACGCGCTGCTGCAGGCGAACACCGGCGCCGGGACAATCCGCCGGATGATGCGTGTTGCCGCGCAGGCGGACGAAAACGTATCCGTACCCGTCTCCTCACGCAGGATGCTGGATGGCGGGTAGCCCGCGTCCTGCAGCAAACCGGCCATGACGATGGCCTCGGCTTCGCCGTAACGGCCCTTGGCGCCGGTGGGAATGAACAGGGGATGGTTGAAGCGGCGTCCGAATTCGGCCGCCGCGGCCACGCGATGCCGCAATGTCTGGCTGGGCGTGCCATCGCGTCGCACCGCGGCACCAAAGATGACGATAATCGCGTCGGGGTCCCGCGGGTTGACTTTCATCCGGGCCGTTTCTCATGGTTCGCTGACAGGTCCAGCGGAGGAAACGATGAAGATGCTCAGTCAGGCGGCGGTTCGCCAGTATCACGAACGCGGGTATTTTGCCCCGATCCCGGTGATGTCACGCGACGAAGCCGGCGCGCTGCGCGCAAGGCTGGAGACGTTTGAGGCCGGGTCCGGCCCGCTGGAAGGCAAGCTGCGGCACAAGTCGCACCTGCTGTTCACCTGGTTGAACGACCTGATCCGGCATCCGCGCATCCTGGACGCTGTGGAGGATGTGATCGGTCCGAACATCCTGTGCTGGGGGTCGTCGTTCTTCATCAAGGAGCCGCGCAATCCGGCGTTCGTGTCGTGGCATCAGGACTCGACCTATTGGGGGTTGGACCCGGCTGATGTCGTGACCGCGTGGGTGGCGCTGTCAGACAGCGTTGCCGCGAACGGCGCCATGCGGGTGATCCCCGGGACCCATAAGTTGGAGCAGGTGGCACATCGCGATACCTTCCGCCCCGATAACCTGTTGAGCCGTGGGCAGGAGGTCATGGTGGACGTTGACGAGGCGCAGGCGGACATGCTGGAGCTTTCCGCCGGTGAGATGTCGCTGCATCATGTCCGGCTGATCCACGGCTCCGACGCGAACCCATCCGACCTGCGCCGAATCGGTTTCGCGATCCGATATATCCCGACCACCGTGCGGCAGGTTGCCGGCAGCCATGACAGCGCGACCCTGGTGCGTGGCGTCGATACGTATCATCATTTCGACCCCGAGGAACGGCCGGACGCCGACATGTCACCGCGCGCTGTAGCGTATCACGCGGCGGTGACGGGCGCGCATGCGGCGATCCTGATGCGGGAAACGGGTAAGGACATGCGGGCCTGACGGCCGGGTTGAACGGGGGGAAACGAAAGTATGGCGAAGCGTATCGCGGTTGTTGGCGCCGGAGCGGTCGGCGGCTATGCGGGTGCCCACATGGCCGCAGCCGGTCATGACGTAACTCTGATTGATCCGTGGCCGGAGCACGTCGAACAGCTGAAGGCCCATGGCATGGAGATCTTCGGCATGACCCCGCAGGAACGGATGACCGTAAAGGTCAACGCCATGCATATTACCGAGGTTCAGACCCTGGCGAAGCAGCGCCCGATCGATATCGCGTTCATCGCGGTTAAGTCGTACGACACGGTTTGGGCGACGACGATGATCCGGCAATACCTGTCGGCGTCGGGCTGTGTGGTTTCAATGCAAAATTGCATCAATGAGGAGCGGTTGGCCAGCGTTGTTGGCTGGGGGCGGACGCTGGGCTGCATCGTGACCGGCGGCGTCGGCGTGGATCTTTATGAACCCGGTCATATCCGTCGCGGCTACGCAAAGCGGCCCGATATCACCTCGTTCTATGTGGGGGAGCCGAGCGGACGGATCACGAAGCGGGCGGAGGAGATTGCGGAGATCCTGTCGAGCGTCGATGCATCCAAGGCGACCGACAATTTATGGGGTGAGCGCTGGACGAAGCTCTGCGTGAACGGCATGCGGAACGGGGTTTCGGCGGCGACAGGGATGGGCGGCAATGCGCGGGACAACCATGCCGCCGTTCGCCGGATTTGCATCCAGCTTGGTGGCGAGTCGGTCCGCGTCGGCCAGAAGCTCGGCTACAAGCTGGGTAAGGTCGGTGCCCTGCCGTATGAGATGCTCGCCCGGGCGATGGAAGGCGACGCGGTGTCCTATGCCGAGATCGAGCGGCTGATGGTGGAAGGCGGGGCCGGTCAGGCGGAGCGCGCCGATTACCAGCGGCCATCCATGGCGCAGGACATGGAGAAGGGCCGGCGGACCGAAATCGAATTCATGAACGGCTTTATCGCCACCGAGGGTGCCCGTGTCGGCGTCGCAGCACCGACGCATGAGATGCTGACCCGTCAGGTCCTGCGGGTCGAGCGGGGAGAAATTCCCCGACGGCCGGAAAATGTACTGGTGAACAGCTAACGCCCGAAGGTGCCTTGCCATGGCCGAGCCTCGCTCGGCCATCCGGGAACCGCGCTGGCTCGGCGCTCACCAGCGCCGGTATTACGAAACGAATAAGAAACGTATTCTGCCGGCCGCACATCCGGCCGATGTCGGAGGCTGGCCAAAAAAGCTAGCCATGCACACGAACAATCCATAAGGTGCGCCTCGCGCTTTGTTGATATCAACCGCGAGGAACCAAGTCTGATGACGGAACAGAACCTGATCGAGCGTGCAGCCGCCCCAAGCGGAAACCCGTCTGCCTTGAAACCGCCGATCCTGTTCAGTCAATCGCAACGCCTGATCAATGAGATCGAGGCTATGATCGATGCTCCGCTGATCACCTACTGGAACTCGGCCAGTGGTTCGATCTGCGACAATGATGTGCTTGGCCTTTATGGCGTGCTGCGCGATCTGAAGCCGGCAAAGCGCCTGTCGCTGTTCGTCAAGTCGGATGGTGGGTCAGGCCAGGCGTCACTGCGGATGATCAACCTGCTGCGACAGTACGCTGAGCAGCTGACCGTTCTGGTACCGCTGGAATGTGCCTCGGCCGGCACGATGCTGGCGCTGGGTGCGGATCGCATCCAGATGGGGCCTCTGGCGCATTTGTCCGCGGTCGACACGTCCCTGGTACATGACCTGTCGCCGCTGGATCGTGACAATCATCGCGTCAAGGTCAGCCAGGACGAAC
>DAICYU010000189.1 GCA_027311485.1 Acetobacteraceae bacterium | reverse complement strand
TGCTATCGCAGGGCTGGCTGGGGCATGGCCCTGGCGCCAGCATGCTGGTCCGGCAACTCCGTTACATCGATGCGATGAAGATCCTGCTGACCGATGAGGCGTTCGATGCGGCCGAGGCATTGCGGGTCGGGTTGATCAATGAGGTTGTGCCGCACGATCAGCTGCTGGCCCGCGCCGAAGCCATCGCGCGGCAGATCGTTGCCCTGCCGCCCGTCGCGGTACGGATGATGAAGGAATTCGTTGTGCGCTTCGGCAACCTGCCGGACGATCAGGCGTGGCATGTGCAGAACCTGATGAACGCCCTGCTGATCCAGACGACCATGGATGGGGAGGAAGGGCGGCAGGCGTTCAACGAAAAGCGGCCGCCGAACTTCACCGGAACATTGCGCCGGCGGGGCGAACCGTGGCCGGATTTGTCCGAGGAAGAAGCCAAACGGCTGGATGAAGCCTATCGCAGCGGTGAGTATTGAACGGCGGGCCGCTCGGCCGCTTATACGTCTGCCACAGCGGTCCAGGAGCCGCGGACTGCCGACCCGGCCCGCACAGTCTGCTCTTGAGTGAACAAAGAGGGCGACGCTATTCCCGACCGGATGGGTTCGCCCCTCGATATGGGCGCCGCAAAGCGCCGGCCTATGAGGCCGGACAGGAGATTGACGATGACAAACGCGGGCGCGTGCTTGCCGTTCAACATCTGGCAGGGCAGCGCCATCGAGGTGGCGTGGATCAGCGGTCATGCCGCAACAGCGGCGGACGCGCATGTTTAGCCTGGTGTTCAGCCGGCGCTTCGCAATGGGCCACCGGCTGATTGCCGGCGGTTCGGAGAAGTGCGCGATTCCCCATGGCCATAATGAGACGGTCACGGTCACCTTGCGGGCGGCGTCTCCGTCCCGGCTGGACGGGGTGGCGAACATGGTGGAGCCGTTCGAGCAGGCAAAAGCCACATGGCACCGCTGGATTGACCATCATGTCGATCATGCGCTGCAACTCTCCGAAGCTGATCCACTGCTGGACTGGTTCGCCCGGCATGAGCCGGCGCGGCTGGCCCGTATCCTTGTCACGCCCGGCGATCCCACGACGGAAATGCTGGCGTGTTGTATGATGGCGAAGCTGAACGCGCTTCTGGCGCACGAAGGCGGTCGGCTGGTCTGTGCGGACATCCGCCTGGAGGAGACGCCGACCAATACCGTCACATTCACAGGCGATCCGCTGGCCGCCCTTCCGCAGGTCGCCGATCGTGATCACTGGTGGTGTCGCGCGGACATGACGATCAATGACGTCTCAGGCAACGACGTCTCGGGCAATGACGTATCGGGTCGTGCCGAGTTGGCAGCACCGCGGCAACGGGCGGCTGCGTGATGAGCTACGCCGTCAAGGAGATATTCTACACGCTGCAGGGCGAAGGGGCGCAGGCCGGCCGGCCGGCTGTGTTCTGCCGCTTTGCCGGCTGCAACCTGTGGTCCGGGCGTGAACAGGATCGGGCGCAGGCCGCCTGCCGCTTTTGTGACACCGACTTTGTGGGCACCGACGGCACCGGCGGCGGGCGTTTCGCGGACGCAGCGGCCCTCGCCGAGGCGGTGGCCCGTCATTGGCCGGGGGGCGGCGCCCCGTTCGTGGTCTGCACCGGCGGCGAACCGCTGCTGCAACTCGATGCGTCCCTGGTGGATGCGCTGCACGGTCGCGGGTTCGAGATCGCGATTGAAACCAACGGGACGGTCGGCCCGGTTCCGGCCGGGATCGATTGGGTTTGCGTCAGCCCCAAGGCTGGAACGCCATTGGTCGTCACCGAGGGGGACGAACTGAAGCTGGTCGTTCCCCAGGCCGGGCTCACGCCCGAGATGTTTGAAGCGCTTCGGTTCCGGGTCTTTTCGCTACAGCCGATGGATGGCCCCGAGCGGGTGGAGAATACCCGTCTGGCGATCGACCTGTGCCTGAGCCGGCCACGGTGGCGCCTCAGTCTGCAGACCCACAAGCAGATCGGCATCCGGTGACGCCATAGCATCTGATCGCGGGCAGGTCGGCCCGGCGGCGCAGCAGACTGCGGCATCCGGCGCCGGCTTGGCGCTTCCCGGCCGGTGATAAACCGGTGCCGCGGCTCAGCGAATCACGCCGGCCGTCCGAAGCCGCTGTATCTCATTCCCGGATAGTCCCAGGACGGTTTGCAGCACCGCATCCGTATCAGCCCCAAGTGCCGGGGCAGGGCCGGTGACCTGTCCGAACGATGCCCGCCACGGCAGGCCTGGCACCACGCCGGCACGGTGCGGCATCCAGAAACCGCGCGTCCGCAAATGTGGATCGGCCACAAGGTCGGTAGAACCCGCCAGCGCGGCTGCTGGCACACCCGCGGCGAGCAGGGCCGCAGCGGCTTCGGCCGCATCCTGATCCGGCGCAGGCCGGATATCGTCGACCCCGACACTGACCCATGCATCCTCACCCCGGCAGCGAAACACCCGGCCTTGAGCCGACGGTGATTGTCCCAACTGCGCGGCCAACAGCGGCTCCGCCATGGTCCACAGCATCGCCTCGATCATCGAGAAGTCGATCCGGGTGCCCTGCCCAGACCGCCGCCGCCGCCATACCGCGGCGGCCACGCCGAACGCCAGCATCAGGCCGCACATCGGATCCAGCCATGCCATGCCGACCCGCGGCGGCTGGCCGGGATGTCGGTTCAACCCGGCGAACCCGGCATAACACTGCAGCAGCGTACCATATGCGACGGCGCTTGCCTCAGGCCCCGTCCGGCCGAGCCCCGAAGCGGAGACATGGATCAGGCCCGGATTGGCCGCCTGGAGTGTCGCGGGGTCGAGGCCGAGCCGGTCCATGACGCCGGTGGCGAAGTTTTCCAGGATGATGTGGGATTTGCTGGCAAGCGATCGAGCCAGCGTGACGGCTTCGGGCTGCTTCAGATCCAGGACGATCGCCTTCTTGCCCTGGCCCAGCACGGTGTGCAGATCTGAGGCGCGGCCAGGATCGCCACGGCCAGGCGCCTCGATCTTGATGACGTCAGCCCCCATCGCCGCCAGGTAGCGGGTCGCGGTCGGGCCGGCGATCACCCAGCTGAAGTCCAGCACGCGCAGGCCGGCCAGCGGCAGCGCACCGGCGGCGGGCAGTGCTGCCGCAGCCGGGTTCAGACTTACGCCGAACGGGGAGCCTGGCACCCGCACCGGCCGGCCGGCGATCGTCGCGCTCCCAAAGAACCCACGATGCGCCAATTGGGCCGACCCAAGCTGCTCGGCCGGTTCGCGCAGCGGGAAGCTTGGCACATGCGCCGCCTGCGCCATGTCGGCGATCCATTGCTTGTCATGCTGGTGGCTCCAGGCCGACATCAGGGCGTGCAGTGCATCCCAGTTCCGCACGCGGTCGGGCTTGGTGGCGAACCGCGGATCCCGGCCCCAGTCGGGTGAACCCATGGCGGTCAGCCAGGATGCCCATTGCTTCTCCTCCCGAGGGGAGATAGCGGCGTAGCCGTCGCGGGCTGGCAGGATGCACACAGTGGCCCCATTCCCATCGCCAACGCGCCGGCGCGACCAACTGGCCCCGGTCTGCCCGGCGCGGGCCAGTTCGGTGATCGCCAGTGTCGCCAGTGCCTCCTGGATCGACACGTCGATGACCGCCGGCGATCGCATCGCCACGGCGTGCATACCGGCGCAGGCCGCCGCCACGCCGCCGATGAACGCCGATTGATGCCCCACAGGGGCGAGCGGTGGCTCCCGCAGGTCATCGACTTGTCCGGTCAGCATCCGGGCGATGCCGCTTGCGAACGACAACGTCAGATCGCTGGCGGGGTCTTCCGCCCGCGGACCGGTCTGGCCAAACGGCGCGATCAGCACGATTGCGGCCTGTGGATGCCTATGGCGCAACGACGTCGCATCGTACCCGGCGCGGCGCAGCCTTTCCGGGCTGCCCTCACACACGATCAGGTCGGCGGCGTCCCTGTCGCCTTCGCTGCCGTCCGGCCCGCGGTTAAGATGCTCCGACAGCGGGGACATGCGATCGGCGCCGATCCGCGACACCGTTGCGCCGGCATCAGCGAACAGCCGTCCACACACCGCGGCGGCAAGACCGGGACCGAGTTGCAGAACCCGAAATCCATCCAGTAGCGACATCGTGGCGATCCTTCTGCCGCGGCCACGATGCACAAGGGGGTGCCGATTGACAAACCGCGGCGCGGGCGAAACCGCCTGCTGTCCAGCCGACACCGCATCCCGTCGAAGCACCGACCCGCCCCCGTTACCAGCTGCCTGGGATCGGATACCGGAGCGTCCCTTGTGGCGGACTGTTGAGCCGCTCTCGCGGTCTATGAGCGGGACAGCAGGAGGCGGGCCAGATCGGTGGCGTCCCTCACCGGCAAGCCGCAGACGTTGCGACGGCAGATATGGGCAACCGCATCGCCTGGGCCGCCGCTCTTGCCATGCGCCGGATGCTCCGCCGGCAAGTTCTTCGTGTCGGCGGCATGCAGCACCACGACCGCGGGATCGGCGGCTCCCAGTGCGCCCTGTGTCAGCGCCATCGTCGCCGGATCGTCCTGCTCTCCGGCTATGACCACCGTTGCCGCCTCCTCCAGCAGATCCGCGGCTGCCAGCAACGTCGGCATGCCCGCCCACTGATCGGGTTGTCCCGCAAAGGCGCGCAGCACACCCACGGTGCGCTCACGCCACGTCGGTTCACCGGTCAGGTGGAGCAGTCGGGCAAAGACCTCAGCCATCAATCCGTTGCCGGATGGCGTGACATTGTCGGCGGCGTTGCGCAAGCGGATCATCGGCACGTCGGTCGCATCCGCTGCGGTGGCGAAGTATCCGCCATGCCCATCGCCAAAGGCCACCTGAGCGGATTCGGCAAGCCGGATCGCATGATCCAGATACCGCGACGCACTCGTTGCCTCATACAGCGCGACCGCGGCGCGGGCCATTGCCGCCTGGTCCTCGATCAAGCCCGGCGCAGTCACCCGGCCCAGGCGCCACGCATGTGCGACGCCGCCGAATGGCGCCGGCATATTCTCCAGCACGAACTCGAACGCCTGCGTCGCATGATCCAGCCAGCTCGGCTGGCCGAAGACTGACGACGCCCGAGCCAGCCCGGCGATCACAAGCCCGTTCCAGTCGGCCAGGACCTTGTCGTCCCAACCAGGCCGCACACGCTGTTCGCGGGCTTCAAACAGGATGTGCCGGCAGCGGGCCAGCGCCGCTTCCTCGGTCGGGCCGCCAAAGGGAATAACACGGCGAAGGATTGTCTTACCCTCCCAGTTCCCTTTGGCGCTGACGTCATAGGCGCTTTTGAACAGCGGCGCGTCGGTGCCGAGAAGCTGGTCCACCTCGGCGGCGGTCCAGACATAGAAGCGGCCTTCCTCGCCTTCGCTGTCGGCGTCTTCCGAAGCGGCAAACGCCGCCTTGCCGTTGACCGCTTCGGCCCGCATGTCGCGCAGCAGCCAGCCGACGGTTTCCGCGGCGCGCTGGGCATATAGCGGGTGTGGCCGATCGGCATGCGCCAGGGCCAGAAGTTCGAGCAACTGGGCATTGTCGTACAGCATCTTTTCGAAATGCGGCACCAGCCACACCTCGTCGGTCGAATAGCGGGCGAAGCCGCCGCCGAGATGATCGTAGATGCCGCCCTGTGACATGCGTTCCAGCATCAGGTGCAGCGCGTCCTTGCCCTCCACCCTGCGGGTGCGGAATGCATTCTGCCACAGGAACCGGTAGATCGGCGGGTTGGGGAATTTCGGGGCGCCGCGCAGCCCGCCATGTTCAGGATCGACCATGCGCAGATACGCGCCGGCCACTGCGTCCAGAACGCCCGGGGTCGGGGCGTCGCCGGTGGACGCCGCGGCCTGTGCCTGCAGATGTTTGGCCAGCGCTGCGGTGTTCTGGGTCACCGCCTCGGCGCCGCTGCGGTAGGCTTCTGATACGCCTTGCAGGACCTGGCGGAAGGATGGCCGTCCCCACCGCGGCTCCGGGGGAAAATACGTTCCGCCCCAGAAGGGGGCACCGTCCGGCGTGGCGAACATGGTCAGCGGCCAGCCGCCTTGTTCGCCCAGGGCATGCAGGGCTGACATGTAGATCTGGTCGATGTC
The DNA here is from genome assembly GCA_027311485.1 of Acetobacteraceae bacterium. Classification (GTDB taxonomy): domain Bacteria; phylum Pseudomonadota; class Alphaproteobacteria; order Acetobacterales; family Acetobacteraceae; genus Rhodopila. The sequence continues at coordinate 1,553 of DAICYU010000189.1, read as the reverse complement.
GGGACGTTCCTCACGGTCGATCTTGATGTTGATGAACAGGCTGTTCATCAGCGCCGCGGTTTCCGGGTCTTCGAAGGATTCGTGCGCCATCACATGGCACCAGTGGCAGGCGGCATAGCCGATCGAGATCAGCAGCGGCTTGTTGGCCTGCCGGGCCTCGTCCAGCGCCGCGGCCCCCCACGGGTGCCAGTGCACCGGATTGTTTGCATGCTGCAGCAGATAGGGTGAGGTCTCGCGGCCAAGCAGGTTTGCCATTCCGGTGTTCCGATCCTGGTTGCCCGTCGGACATGGTAAGCCGAACCGGCGATCACACCCCCGATGGGTTTACCCGTGGTTAACCGTATCGTCGTAAATCGGATGCATGCCCCGCCCCACCGCGTATGCCGCCGGTCTGGCCGCCGAGGACGCCGCCTGTGCCGCCCTGGCCGCCGACGGCTGGACCATTCATGCCCGCCGCCTGCGCACCCCGGCCGGTGAGGTGGACGCGGTGGCCGAGAAAGCCGGCGTGCTGGCGATTATCGAGGTCAAGCGGCGCGCGAACCTGGCAGAGGCTGCGGTGGCCCTGACCGCCCGGCAGCAAGCGCGGCTTCTGGGGGCCTGCGACATCATCCTGGTGCAGCATCCGGAGTGGGGTGCGAACGGAGTGCGTTTCGATGTCGTGGTCGTGGACAGCGCGGGCCGGATCCGGCGCATCATCGATGCGTTCAGACGAGGTGATGTTGGCCTGGATGTATGATCGGCTGCAACTGCATCAGGGGCGGCTGATCCCGCCCCAAGGTCTTGTCCGGGAATGCCATTCACGCGCCGGGCTGGGCAGCCTCAGGCGATCGCGTTCTACTGCCCACGCGCCATTTTGACATCATCGCCGAGCCCGACGCCGGTCAGGTACATGGTTGCGTCACCGAACCAGTGGGTTTCGAACGACAGTCGTACGGGAAGGCGCATCGTGCCAGGGACGACGGTCGCCAGCCAGGCAGACCCGTGCATCGGTCGCCCATCACGGCGTCGGTCGTCATCGTGCCTGAAACCGGCGAGCAGACGGCCTTGGAAGTCGCAGCGCAGGGCCTGCCCAGCGAACGTGGACCGATCGGTTTGCGGCAGGATTTCCATACCTACCGTATGGGCCTGAATTTCCACCGCCCGGCGGCCATCGAATGTTCGCACGGTGGTGTCGCAGCGTCCGGTTTCCGCAACGACGTGGATCAGTTGTGCCAGTGCGCTGATCGAATCGATCGTATGGACACGCAGCATATCCGGAACCGGCTCCCGCTCGGTATCGTTGGGTGGGATCAGGCGATGGACCTCGGGGGTTCCCTGCTGATAATCGAGTTCGGCTTCCCGCTGCTCCCCGCGCCAGACACCTTGGCCCAGAAAGCGCGATGGCTCAGCTGCGTCGCCTTTCCAGGCCCCGTAGGACATGTCCAGCTCGTGGCCGCCGTAGAAGAACCCAACAACGCCCAACGTATGATACGCAAAGCGCATCCGATACGTCCAAGGACCGAACGTGAAGCCGGATTCGACATCGGCCACATGAAGCCCGGCGGCGTATGTTT
>DAICYU010000188.1 GCA_027311485.1 Acetobacteraceae bacterium | reverse complement strand
TCAGCGCGCAGCCGAGGCCGGCGATGATGCCAGCGGCCAGACCGGCCAGGATCGACGCGCGGCGGCCTTGCAGGGACTGCGCGAACAGCACCAGGTACGGCAGGAAGGCGGCGACCAGAAGATGCTCACGCTGGCCAAGCTCCTCCGCCGGCAGGACCAGCAGGGCGGTACTCATAACGGCAAAGACCGGCATCGCCTCGGCCACCAGGCCGCCCTGGCGCCGCAGGAGGCTGGCGCTCCACCCGGCACAGCCGACAACGAACGCGACGAAGAACGTCATGGCGGCAGTCTGGACGGTGATGCCGAGCCAGCGGGCGATTTCCAGAGGAATGGCCGAGACCCAGATGATCAGCGGCGGGTTGACCTCGACCACATCGACGTAAAGCTCCCGTCCGGCCATCATGCGGCGCGCCGCATACAACAACCATGCGATGTCGTCCTTCATGGGCGACTGCACAGCGATGTACAGGATGCTGGCGATAACCGACGACAGGAGAAACAGGCTGACAACGGGGATCAGCAATCCGCGCGTCGAACGGACCAGGCGAGCGGCCTGGCAGGACAGGGATATCATAAGGGCTTGGTCTAAGCTTCCGGTTTGAAAGCAGGTACTACCCGCCTTGTTGCCATACCGTTAAAGCTCGGCCAAGTGGCGTAATCATGGCGTTATGAAAAAGCCCCGACGCTGCGGGTAGCGCGGCTCAGTCCTGCAGCAGCGCCGAAATCCGCTTGGCGACCGTCGCCTGGGAGTACGGTTTCTCGATAAAGCGGACCCCGGGGATCGAGTCCGGCGCATTCGGCCCACCGTGATAGCCGGAGGTCAGGATCACCGGAATGTCAGGGTGATGCACCCGTAACCATTTGGCGAGCCCGAAACCATCCATGCTGCCGGGCATGCGGATGTCACTGAAGACCACATGGACGGAGCCGGAGTCGATGGTCGCAATCGCCTCGGACGCGTCGGAAGCCTCGACGACCGTGTAACCGCAATCCCGGAGGTATTCCGATATCGGCATTCGCACCATAACTTCATCGTCCACCACCAGCACGGTATGGACAACGCTCTGTTCGGCCGAACGGGTGTGAGAGGGCATAATCATCGTGTTCATGCGGGCAATATAATAAGGCCCAAACCTCGGTGCGGGGCATGGGGCGGCAAATCCACGTGAAAGCCTAGTGTTTATGAACATTGCCGGCAATGCTGCCCCGTTCGCTGAAATCGACGGCGGGAACAGGCGGATGAACTTTCCGCCAGCAGTAACGTGCGCGGGCCATTCCGCCTGAAGTGCCAATTTGCTTTGAAATGAGTGTTTTCCCGGTCGGTGCGCCGTCACATGCAACAGGACCGTACCGGACGACCAAACGGGCGCGCGCATGTTTGATAGGACGAGAGGAAATCATTGGTGGCGACCCGGGCGGCTGCGCATCAGCCGTGACCGGACCACGTCGTCCAGCGCGTGTTCCGCCTGCCGCTCCGCCAATCGCCTGGCCAGTTCGGCCCGCGCATCGAGCAGGGACGCGACGGCCTCCGCCTCGGCGCGCGCCGCCGCCAGTTGAGCGCGTGCTGCGGCGGACCGGGCTTCGGCCTCCGCCAATGCGGCCAACGCGGCGGCCCGTTGTGTCTGGCTGCGCTCCCGGCCCGGCCCGGTCATGGTCGCAAACCGTGGCTCGTTCCAAAGCAGGTCGGCGGCGGCCCGCTGATCCAGGTGGAGACGCGCGTCGATGGCCGCGATAGCCGCCGCCGCGTCCACCTCGGTGCGCAGGCAGTCGGCCAACGCGAGGCGGCGCTGCTCCACCGCCTGGCGCCGCAACCGCAGCAGCCGCTGCAAAGGGTCCGCCATCAGTTGTCGCCCTGCACGGCAATACGCAGACGATCGAATGACTGATCAAGGTCGGACCGTTCCCCTTTGGCCTGGCGCAGCACGTCTTCGATCGCCGGCGCCAGGCGCAATGCCTCATCCACCGCCGCGTCCGTGCCGGCCCTGTAAGCACCCAGGCGCACCATGTCGGCCATTTCGGCCTGCAGTGCCAGGATCGCACGAGCCCGTGCGACCAGCGCCGCCTGCGCCGGGTCCAGGCAGGAGGACGCCAGCCGTGACAATGACCGCAGCACGTCGATGGCCGGATAGCGACCCCGTTCGGCAACCGCACGGTCCATCACGATATGTCCGTCCAGCACACCGCGCACCGCGTCGGCGACGGGTTCATTCTGGTCGTCGCCTTCCACCAGCACGGTGAAAAGGCCGGTGATCTGCCCGGCGCTGCCATCAGGACGTTCAATCCCGGGGCCGGCGCGTTCCAGCAGGCGCGGCAGTTCGGCGAAGACGCTGGGCGGATAGCCGCGCGTCGCCGGCGGTTCCCCCAACGACAATCCGATTTCACGCAGTGCCAGGCAGAAGCGGGTGACGCTGTCCATCAGGAACAGCACGGACTTGCCTTCATCGCGGAAATGTTCCGCAATGGTCATGGCAGTATAGGCGCACTGCCGGCGCATCAACGGCGGTGCATCCGACGTCGCAACGACGACGACCGATCTGGCGAGCCCTTTGGGGCCGAGGTCGTTTTCCAGGAACTCCCGCACCTCCCGCCCCCGCTCACCGACCAGCGCGAGCACGACGATGTCGCAGGCGGTGCCGACCGTGAGCATGGACAGCAACGTGGACTTGCCGACGCCGGAGCCGGCGAACAGGCCCAGGCGCTGGCCTTCGCGGCAGGTGGCGAAGCAGTTGAGCGCCCGCACGCCCAGATCGATCCGCGGCCCGACGTGGGCTCGTAAGGTTGCATCCGGCGGGCCGGTGCGGGTGCGGCGGGCGACGGGACCGCCGAACAGGGGACCCAGATGGTCGATTGGGTTGCCCAGCGGGTCGATGACACGGCCGAGCCAGGATGAGGCGACCTCGAGCATGGCGTGGTGCGCGTTGCGCAGCAGCGCCCAGGACCCCTGCGGCACGCCGTCCAGCGTCTCGTAGGCCATGGCCTGCAATGCCTGGCCGTGAAAGCCGATGACCTCGGCCGGAACGCTGGCGCCGTCGCGGGTGCGGAGTTCCAACCGGTCGCCGATCGCGGCGAGGCCGAACAGCCCCTCGATTTCGATCAACAGACCCTGGACATGGATGACGGTGCCGCTGATACGGAGCCAGTCGATGCGGCGCAAACGGGCGCTGGCGGCATCGACGCGGTCTTGAAGACTGTTCAGTCCTTTTAAGACAACTTGTTCCAAATAATGCACCTGTTCTGCATATATTCGCATGCAATCGGGACTTTCTACGGCCAATTCGTAAAAATTGCACTAATTCGTTGAAAATCCGATGGTCAAAAACACGCTATGGTGGTAGTTACTACGCATCGGTTACGGAGAAGCCGGATGCGTATCCTGCTTATTGAGGAAGATCTGATCGCGGCGCGGGGCATCACCCTGATGCTGAAAGCCGCCGGCGCGGTCGTGGATCAGACGGACAGTGGCGAGGATGCGCTGGAACTGCTGCGTCACTACGAGTACGATATTATCCTGCTCGATCTTGCCCTGCCGGACATCGACGGGTTCGAAGTGGTGCGGCGACTGCGCGTATCCCGCAACGACACACCGGTGATGGTATTGTCCGGTCTGACCATGGCACAGGCACGCGTGAAGGCACTCAGCCTTGGCGCCGACGACTTCATCACCAAGCCGTTCGACAAGGCGGAGTTGCTGGCCCGCATGCAGGCGATCGTGCGGCGCAGCAAGGGCTTCAGCCAACCCACCGTGCGTGTCGGGCGGCTTGAGCTGAACCTGGACCGGCGGGAGGCCATGATCGACGAGCGGGAGGTGCACCTGACCGGCAAGGAGTACGCCATCCTGGAACTGCTGGTGCTGCGCAAAGGCATGGTTCTGACCAAGGAGGCGTTCCTGAATCATCTTTACGGCGGGATGGACGAACCGGAGGTCAAGATCATCGACGTGTTCGTCTGCAAGTTGCGGAAGAAACTGGCCAAGGCCGGGTTGGACAGCGTGATCGGCACGATCTGGGGACGCGGCTACATGATCCGCGACACCGCCGCCCCCGATCCGGCGACCCCGGACCCGGGTCGGCTGACGGTCTCACGGTTTCCTACCGCGGCCTGATCAGCGCCGCGCCGCTCGGCAACGGCCATGGCGTGACGACGCCGGGCTTTCGATATGTGGCGTGACGACGCCGGGTTCTCTATATGCGGGGCATGATCGTCCCGTTCATAAAGATGCATGGCTGCGGCAACGACTTCGTCGTTTTCGACGAACGAAGGCAGCCTTTGGACTTGTCCCCGGCCCGGGCGGCGGTGCTCGCCGACCGGCATACGGGGATCGGCTGTGACCAACTGATCGTACTGGAACCGGCCAAAACGGCCGATGCCTTCATGCGCATCCGCAACCCGGATGGGTCGGAGGCCGGCGCCTGCGGCAATGCCACGCGCTGCGTCGCCGACATCCTGATGCGGGAAACCGGCCGCTCGGCCGTGACCATCCGGACGATCAGCGGCGATCTGCCGGCAACACGGCAGCGCGATGGCATGATCACCGTCGATATGGGCCCGCCCCGCCTGGACTGGGCGGACATCCCCCTCGCCCGCCCGCTGGACACGCTCCGGCTGGAGCTGGCGCACGGCCCGCTATCGGAACCGGCCGCCGCCAGCATGGGCAATCCGCACGTGACGTTCTTCGTCGCTGATCTGGAAGGTCTGCCGATCGGGACGATCGGACCCGCGCTGGAGCACGATCCGCTGTTCCCGCAGCGGGCCAATATCGGCTTTGCGCAGATCATCGATCCCGGCACGATCCGGCTGCGGGTCTGGGAACGCGGCGCCGGCCTTACGTTGGCCTGCGGCTCCGGCGCGTGTGCGACGCTGGTGAACGCGCACCGGCGCGGGCTGGCGCGCCGGTGCGCGAAGGTCATCGTCGATGGTGGCGCGCTGTGGATCGAGTGGCGGGACGACAACCACGTGCTGATGTCGGGACCGGCGACCACGGTGTTCACCGGACAGATCGACCTGTCGGCGTTGCCGGCATGAGCGTCGAAATCCTCACGTTCGGCTGCCGGCTCAACACCTACGAAAGCGAGGTGATGCGCTCGCTGGCCGCCGGCCAGACCGGGACGATCATCGTCAACACCTGTGCCGTAACGGCCGAGGCGGAGCGCCAGGCTCGGCAGGCGATCCGCAAGGCGGCGCGGGAGCAGCCCGATGCGCGCATCGTCGTCACCGGCTGCGCGGCGCAGATCGATCCGGCGGCATGGGCCGGGCTGCCCAATGTGCACCGGGTGCTGGGCAACGAGGACAAGCTGAAGCCGGAAAGCTGGCTGCCTGACGCCGGATCGGCGGTGTCCGATATCATGGCGGCGCGGGAAACCGCGGCGCACTTGGTGACCGAGTTCGCGGGACGCGCCCGCGCCTTCGTGCAGGTGCAGCAGGGGTGCGATCATCGCTGCACCTTCTGCGTCATCCCGTTCGGCCGTGGCCCCAACCGGTCGGTGCCGATCGGCGCCATTGCCGATCAGGTGCGGACGTTGGTCGCCAGCGGATATCGCGAAGTGGTGCTGACCGGGGTGGACATCGCCTCCTACGGGCCGGACCTGCCGGGGGCGCCGACGCTGGGGCAGATGGTGCGCCGCTTGCTGGCGGCGGTGCCCGACTTGACGCGGCTGCGCCTGTCCTCGATCGATCCCGCCGCCATCGACGCCGACCTGTGGCGCCTGATCGCCGAGGAGCCTCGGTTGATGCCGCATCTGCACCTGTCGCTACAGGCGGGCAGCGACCTGATCCTGAAGCGGATGCGGCGGCGGCATCTGTGCGCCGAGGCCATGGCGGTGATCCAGCGGGCCCGCGCCTTGCGCCCCGGCATCGCCATCGGCGCCGACCTGATCGCCGGCTTCCCCACCGAAACCGACGCCTTGTTCGCCGAGACCGTGGATTTCGTGCGGGAAGCCGCCCTGCCCTATCTACACGTGTTTCCTTACAGCGAGCGGCCGGGCACGCCGGCGGCGCGTATGCCTGCCGTGCCGAAGCCGGTGCGCAAGGAACGCGCCGCGCTGCTGCGTGAAGCCGGTTCGGCCGAGGTGCGGCGATTCTTCGCCGAGCAGGTCGGGCGCACGGTATCGCTGCTGACGGAAAGCGGCGATCGCGGCCATACGGAGCATTTCGCGCCCGTTCGCCTGAACCGCCCGGTTGACCCCGGGCGCGTCCTCGCCGCCCGGATCACCGGGACAACTGACGAAAACCTGCTGGCGGAGGCGGCCTGATGGCGCTTGGTTTCTTTTCACGGCTGAAGGAAGGCCTCTCACGCAGCACGCAGAAGCTTTCGGGCGGCATCACTGCCGTCTTCCGCAAGCGTCGCCTGGACGATGAGGCGCTGGAGGAACTCGAAGAACTGCTGATCTCCGCCGACCTTGGAACCGAGGCCGCCAAGCGGGTGATCGCCGCGTTCCGCCGGACCCGCTTCGGCAAGGAGGTCACCGACCAGGAGATCAAGGACGCCCTGGCCGAGGAAATCGCCGAGATCCTGACGCCTGTGGCAAAGCCGCTGGAGCTGGACCCGGCGCACAAGCCGCATGTCGTCCTGGTTGTCGGCGTCAACGGCACCGGCAAGACAACGACGATCGGCAAGCTGGCGCAATCCTACCGGGAACAGGGAAAGCGCGCGGTGATGGCCGCGGGGGACACGTTCCGCGCCGCGGCGGTGGAGCAGTTGCAGGTCTGGGGGGAGCGGACCGGCACGCCGGTGATTGCCGGCAAGGCCGGCGCCGATTCCGCGGGCCTGGCGTTCGAGGCGCTGACCAAGGCCACCCAGCAGCAGGCGGATGTACTGCTGATCGATACGGCGGGACGGCTGCACAACAAGGGCGCCCTGATGGAGGAATTGCGCAAGATCATCCGCGTGCTGCGCAAGCAGGATGAAAGCGCACCGCACTCGGTGCTGCTGGTGCTGGACGCGACCACGGGCCAGAACGCGGTGCAGCAGGTGAAAGTGTTCAAGGAAATGGTGGACGTCACCGGATTGGTCGTCACCAAGCTGGACGGCAGCGCCCGCGGCGGGATCGTGATCGCTCTGGCCGAAACGTTCGGACTGCCCGTGCATGCCGTTGGTGTCGGCGAGAAGGCCGGGGATCTGCGGCCCTTCAATGCAATGGATTTCGCGCGCGGCCTGGTCGGTGCGGACGAGCCTGCCTAAACCCTTGCTTTGCCGGCGTCATACCCCGTTCCAGACATGGCGATCGGGGGGGCAATCGTTCGGGCCGCTGGTGTCGTTACGCCGGCATCGCCTATCTTCGGCCCCAGATGACCGAACCCGGATGGCTGTCGAGATAGCTGGTCAGTTCGCGAACCGACCGTAGCGCCGCGGTTGCCTCGGACGTCAATTGCTCCAGGCGGCGGTGCGTGTCGGACTCCGCGCCATATCCCGACTGCATCGATGCGAGAAGTTTGTTGGCGTTGCGCAATACGGTCTGCAAATCCCGCGACACGGCCGGGAGTTCGGTTCCGACAGGCTTCAGCGCGGAATTGGCCGTCGCCGACAGTTCGCGCAGCGACGCCAGAAGCTCGCTTGCGTGGTCGCCCAGCTTGTCCAGCGGAATACTGTTCAACTTGGCGACGATCGCCCCGACCGAGTCCGTCAGGTCCTGCAGCCCGCCGCCCTGGCTCGGCCAGACGATCAGGTCAC
>DAICYU010000187.1 GCA_027311485.1 Acetobacteraceae bacterium | reverse complement strand
GAGCTAGAAATTGCTCACTGGCGACAAGTTGCAGATGATCGACGACAGAGATCAAAATCGATTAATGGCGAAATTATACAATGGTCAGAACCATACTTTTTGAGCATAAGAGTGTCGTTCAACTACGCCAACGTTGTGCAGCGGGCGGCATACACACCGGCAGATGAAGGGCCACTAGCGGGCAGATGGTTGTCGGGCACTACTTGGCATCGGCCGTTGCACGTCTAAAATGGAATTTTCTGTATTGCTCGCGGTGGGACTGAAATCGATGGCCGTCGCCTGCGTGAATGGCCGATTTTAGAACTTCATTCTCGGGGCTCCCGGAGCCATGCTCGGTTAGATCGTGCCCCCTCACGATCCGTTGCTTTTCAGCCGCCCCAGAAACCGCTAACCTGCGTGACACTAAAAAGACAAAAGCGTCAGGGAGGAGGCACAAATGACACCGTCAGGACGGTGCGACACCATCGACGCAATCCAAGCGCCGCCGCACCGGCGTATCCGCCGCACGCGGCCCTAGCGGCACCGGCCGAGCCAATGTCCACACCCCCCACACCCATCCTGCAAATGCGCAACGTCTCCAAGACGTTCCCGGGCGTCAAGGCGCTGCGCAACGTGCAACTCACCGCCTACGCCGGTGAGGTCCACGCCCTGATGGGCGAAAACGGCGCCGGCAAATCCACCCTGATGAAAATCCTCTCCGGCGCCTACACCCCCGATCCGGGCGCCGAAATCCAGATCGACGGCAAGCCGGTCCACATCCACGGCCCGCTGTCGGCCAAGGCGCACGGCATCGCCATCATCTACCAGGAACTCGCCCTCGCCCCCAACCTCACCGTCGCCGAAAACATCTACCTCGGCCGCGAAGCCCGCCGCGGCCCCACCGTGGACCGCGCCGGCATGTGCCGCGGCTGCGACGAAATCCTGGCCAACCTCGGCGCCTCCTTCGGCCCGCGCACCCTGGTCGGGGACCTGTCGATCGCCGAGCAGCAGATGGTGGAAGTGGCGCGGGCGATCCACGCCCGCTCCCGCATTCTGGTGATGGATGAGCCCACCACCGCCCTGTCCAGCCGCGAAACCCAGAAACTGTTCGACGTCATCCTCCGCCTCAAGGCCGAGGGCCTCGCCATCATCTACATCTCCCACCGCATGGCCGAGGTGTATGAACTGTCGGAACGTGTCTCGGTGCTGCGCGACGGCGGCTATGTCGGCACCCTCGGCCATGATGAGGTCCGGCCCGAAAGCATCGTCCGCATGATGGTCGGCCGCGACCTGTCGTCCTTCTACAAGAAGGAGCATCGCCCCGGCGGCAAGAACGAGCCGGTTCTGCAGGTGCAGGACCTGTCCGACGGCCACCGCGTCAAGCGCGGCAGCTTTACCCTGCACGCCGGGGAAGTCCTCGGTCTCGCCGGGCTGGTCGGCGCCGGCCGAACGGAACTGGCCCGCCTGATCTACGGCGCCGAACCGCACAGCGGCGGGGCGATCAGGCTGGGCGGCCGAGCAGTGTCGTTCCAGTCGCCGGCCGAGGCGATCGCCAACGGGGTGGTGTACCTGACCGAGGACCGCAAGGCGCAGGGCCTGTTCCTGGATATGTCGGTGGGCGAGAACGTCAACCTGAACGTCATCGGCCGCGATGCGAAGGCCGGCGGCTGGCTGAACCGCGCCCGCGCCCGCGCCCGTTCGCTGGCCGCGATCAAGGCGCTGACCATCCGCGTGCCCGGCCCGGACATGCCGGTGGGCGCGCTGTCCGGTGGCAACCAGCAGAAGGTGCTGCTGTCCCGCCTGCTGGAAACCCAGCCCAAGGTGCTGATCCTGGATGAACCGACACGCGGCGTCGATATCGGCGCCAAGTCGGAAATCTACCGCATCATCGACGAACTGGCGCAGGCCGGCGCCGCCATCCTGGTCATCAGCTCGGAACTGCCCGAGGTCGTCGGCATCGCCGACCGCGTCGTGGTGATGCGGGAGGGTGAAACCTGCGGCGAGGTCGGCGGCGCAACCGGCATCCCCATTACCGAGGAAACCATCATGGCCTTCGCCACCGGCGTCGACCTTCACAAGGTGGCAGCATGAGCGACGCCACCACCGACGCCACCCCGGCACGGGAGGCCCTGCACAAGGCGCATGTGCGCGCGCTGGTACGCTCCGTCGGCATGCTGCCGGTGCTGATCGTGCTGGGTATCCTGGTCCAGGTGGCCGGGATCTATTTCACCGGCGAAGGCCGGTTCCTCACCTGGCAGAACCTGTCGATCGTCGCGCAGCAGGCGTCGGTGAACGCCGTGCTCGCCGCCGGCATGACGTTTGTCATCCTGACCGGCGGCATCGACCTGTCGGTCGGCTCGATCCTGGCCGCTGCCGCCGTGGTGGCGCTGCTGGCATCGCATTCGCTGGGTGACCTGGGCATTGTCGCGGGGCTGCTTACCGGCCTGCTGATCGGCCTGGGCAACGGCGTCCTGATCGCCTTCCTGCGCCTGCCGCCGTTCATCGTCACGCTTGGCTCCCTGACCGCCGTGCGCGGCCTGGCTCGGCTGCTCGGCAACGACACGACGGTGTTCAACCCCGACCTGCCATTTGCCTTCATCGGCAACGGGGCGTTGCGCATCGACGGCATTATCGCGATCCCCTGGCTGGTGGTGATCGCCTTCCTGGTGATCCTTCTGTCCTGGCTGATCCTGCGCCGCACCGTGCTGGGCGTGCATATCTACGCCGTCGGCGGCAACGAACACGCCGCCCGCCTGTCCGGTATCAAGGTGTGGGCGGTTCTGCTGTTCGCGTATGGCATCTCCGGCGCGCTCGCCGGCCTGGGCGGTGTGATGCAGGCGGCTCGGCTTTACGCCGCCAACGGCCTGCAGCTTGGCCAGTCTTATGAGCTGGATGCGATCGCCGCGGTGATCCTGGGCGGCACCAGCTTCGTCGGCGGCATCGGCAGCATATGGGGCACGCTGGTGGGCGCGCTGATCATCGCCGTGCTGACCAACGGCCTGATCCTGCTGGGCGTCACCGATGTCTGGCAATACATCGCCAAGGGCGCGGTGATTATCGGCGCTGTGGCGCTGGACCGGTATCGCCTGCGCGGTTCCGCCCGCACATGAATGCTGATAAGGAACGTTGGCGCGCCGGCCGCGGCTGGGCGTTGGCGCACGATCGCCTGACGCCGAAGGTGGGAAGGCGTGAATCGTGCGCCAAAGACGTAATTTCGCGGATCATCATCGGGTCGACCGGACCCGGTCATGGTCAGCGCGATTAACAGGGACGTTAACGGAGGGAACACAAGAATGTTCAAAAAAGCCCTGCTCGCCGGCGCGGCGTTGCTTGCCTGTGCCCATGTGGCATCTGCCAAGGAACTCAAGTCGATCGGGATTTCACTTGGCTCGATGGGCAATCCATTCTTCGTCGCGCTGTCGAAGGGCGCGGCGTTCGAGGCGAAGAAGACCAATCCCAACGTCAAGGTCACCGCGGTTGGCTTTGACTACGATCTGGGCAAGCAGAACACGCAGATCGACAACTTCATCGCCGCGGGTGTGGACCTGATCCTGCTGAATCCCGGCGATCCGGTTGCCATTGAGCCGGCGATCAAGCGGGCGCAGGCCGCCGGCATCATCGTCGTCGCCGTCGATACCGCCGCCAAGGGCGCCGATGCGGTGGTTGAGACGAACAACGTCCAGGCCGGCACCATTTCCTGCCAGTACCTGATCGATAAAATGGGCGGCAAGGGCGACATGATCATCGTCAACGGCCCGCAGGTGTCGTCGGTGATCGAGCGGGTGAAGGGCTGCAAGGAGGTCATTGCCAAGCATCCCGGGGTGAAGCTGCTGTCGTCCGACCAGGATGCCAAGGGTTCGCGCGATGGCGGGCTGTCGGTGATGCAGTCGCTGCTGACGCGGTTTCCGACGGTGAACGGCGTGTTCGCCATCAATGACCCGACGGCGATCGGGGCCGAGCTGGCGGGGAAGCAGATGCAGCGGACGAATTTCCCGATCACGTCGGTGGATGGCGCACCGGATGCGGAGACGGCGTTGAAGGACCCGAACAGCCCGCAATTCGTCGCCACCGCCAGCCAGGACCCGTTCCTGATGGCCCGCCTTGCGGTGCAGGAGGGGGTTGGCCTGCTGAACGGCAAGAAGCCGGCGCAGAACCCGCTGCTGATGGACAGCAAGCTGGTCACGCGGGAGAACGTGAAGGACTACAAAGGCTGGACGTCAGCGCGCTGAGGTTGGTGGCCCTGGCCGATCGGTCGTTGTGACCGCCAGGGCCATTCCCGGCTTTCTGACAATCGTGCGCGGTCGTTCGGCTCCCCCGGTATAACTCACCCCACCCACTCCCCAGTCCGCATCAGCGGCGTCACCCCGCCGTCAGTGGCAAGCCCGTCCACGTCGACATGCCGGGAGCCGATCATCCAGTCGATGTGAACCAGGCTTCGGTTCGCCCCTTTGGCGTCCATCTCCGTCGGCGTCAGCGCCGTGCCATTCACGAAGCACGTATTGTAGGACTGCCCCAGCGCGATATGGCTCGCCGCGTTCTCGTCAAAAAGCGTGTTGAAGAACAGCAGCCCGCTCTTCGCGATCGGCGAGGATTCCGGCACCAGCGCAACCTCACCCAAACGGCGCGCGCCTTCGTCCGTATCCAGTATTTTCTCCAGCACGTATTGGCCCTTGTCGGCTTTCGCCTCGACGATCCGTCCGCCCGCAAAGCGCACCGCGATGCCGTCGATCAACGTTCCTTGGTAAGACAATGGCTTGGTGCTGCGCACGAAGCCCTCCACACGGTCCCTGTGCGGCGCCGTGGCAACTTCCTCCGATGGGATGTTCGGATTGAACGTGATCCCGTTCTTCGCCTTCAAGGCGCCGCCGGTCCATACGGTGTCGTCCGCCAGGCCGACGTGCAGGTCAGTGCCGGGACCACGGAAATGCACCGCGGCAAAGCGCTTGCCGTCCAGGTACTGGATGCGCGCCGCCAGCGCTTTGTTGTGGGCCTGCCAGGCGGCGACCGGGTCCGGCGTATCGATCCGCGATGCCGCGAAGATCGCATCCCACAATTTGCCGACGGCGACGTCCTCTGCGTCATGCGGGAACACCGCCTTGGCCCAGGCCGGCGTGGCGTAAGAAACGATTGTCCAATTGATCTCGAACGTGAACAGCGGCTGCAGGGCCGGCAGGTACACCCGCGCGCTCGCCCGGTCGGCGCGCGCCACCTTGTCCGGGTCCTGGCCAGACAGCAGCATCGGATCGTCGCCGACAATGAACAGCAACGCGGACCCATCGGCCAAGGCTTTGCCCATGCCGCCGTATAACCAGTCCGGCGCCTTGTCGAAGCTCTCAGTTGAGGCATGCCTGAACCGCGACAGCGTTGCCACATCGTCGCTGAACAACGTGGTCACCAGGGAGGCACCAGCCTTATAGGCTTCCTCCGTGATCCGCCGCACCAGCGGCAAGGCGTCAACCGGCGTGCTGATCACCACCTCCTGCCCGGGCGCCGGCCGTAAGCCGACATGCACGGCAAGCTCGGCCAGACGGTCCAGCTGCGTCGAAAGACGCGGCAGGGCCGATGCCACAGCCGCGTCAGCAGCCGTCGGCCCTGTAGCCGCTAACGCCTGGTGCACCAACGCACGACTTGATGCGGCCATGGTGGCAGCCGTCGCCCCGACCAGGTGCCGTCGACCAAGCGTATCCGTGGCCATAGCGGTAACCCCCCGTCAGCACCGGACACAAAGACCGCATCTGCCGGACAGCAGTGTTGACCGTGATCAATCCTACGGAACGATTGCGCATGATGGCGCGCCGCCACGCAGAGGGGTCAGCGCCCGCCAGCGACCGCAGTTCAGGCTTTGGACTTTGGGGTTGCGCGTCGCCGCGGGGCCCAACCGCGGGCGAGGCCGGCTATTGCGCTTTCCAGGGCGGGACGGCCGGCGTCAAGCGGATCGAACGGGTCCCCGCACCATTCGAGTCTTTCCTCGTGTTCCTCGTGGTCGGGATCGCCAAGGATTTCGAGCAGCTCCTCATACCCTGGCGGCCCGCCGCAGTCCTCGGGCGGGCAGCGGCCGACGGCGTCGATCAGCCGGATCGTGGGCTCCCCTTCAACCGCCGGCGCCACTTTTTCAAGCATGACGGTATGCGACCAGCCGTCGCCGAAATCGTAGAGATAGTCGAAGGTCTTCCGGCCGGCATCGGCCAGAACCGCGGCGAGACGTCCCTTCTTGGCCTCCAGCGGTCCATCGCGGAAGCCATAGGGATCAGGCTCGCCCCAACCGGTGTCGCCGATGCGGAACTCATACAGGTGTGAGTTGGTCCAGCCCATGGCGGCCTGGATGACCAGATGCAGACGGTCCAGGCGGATGTCGGCCGGCACGGCGATGCGCCGCATCACGGCGGGTTCGACGTCGTCGAGCGTGATCTTGAGGACAGCAACCGAGGGCGTGGGCATAGCTCAGAGCTTACGCGACGGTGGACCTCCAGTTCCAGAGCAGACGGTCGTCGAGGTAACCAGCCGGATGGTCGCTGACCTGCACATACGCCTTGAGGGGGCCTTCGAATCAGAGCGCGGCGGACCCGGGCAATCACCGATCTTTGAGAGTGCCTGACTGACTGCCAATCTGGAACGACGGCAACCCAGCCTCCGCAACCACGTCTGCGAATGCGTCTGTCAAACGTCAAGCCGGTCCGTGGATACCCCGCGTCGCGCGCGGTCAGCCCGCGCCTCCCGCTTTCGGCCTGCCTCCACCCCACCACCGGCGGCTGGCCTCGGCGCCTGCCACGTCTCCAGCAGCATGGTCAGGAATTGCGCCGCCGGCGGCGACAGCACGGAACCGTGGCGGCGCACCACCCCGATGGTCCGAGACACCTCGGGCTCGGCCAGCGCGACGGTGCGGATGATCGGATGCTCACCCGCCGGGGTCGCCAGGCGCGGCAGCACCGCGACGCCCAGGCCGGCCTCCACCAGCCCCAGCGAGCCGGACAGGTGCGTGACCTCATACGCCCACGCCAGTTGCGTGCCGCGCTGCGCCAGTGCGCTGTCTATCAGCGCGCGGTTGCCGCTGGCCCGCCCGACGGTGATCACGCGCTCGCCCGCCAGTTCGCGCCACGTCACCTGCTGGCGCGTCGCCAACGGATGGTCCTTCCGGCATGCCAGCACGAACGGGTCCTCGACCAGCCGGGTGAAGTCGATCTCGGCGTGGGAGGCACCGATGAAGTTGATGCCGAAATCCGCCTCGCCGCGTCCCACTGCCTCCAGCCCGTCATTGGCGCCGATATCGAGGATCCGAACGCGGATGCGCGGATAGGCGGCGCTGAACCGGGCGATCACGGCGGGCAGGAAGTAGAAAACCGCCGTCGGCACGGCCGCAATGGTGATCAGGCCGGCGCTGCGGCTGCCCAATTCCTGGATCGCCAGCACCGACGTTTCCAGCTCGTCGATGAACCGGCGAACCTTGGGCATGAAGTCGCGCCCGACCATGGTCAACGCCACGTGGTGGGTCGATCGTTCCAGCAGCGGCGCACCCAACGCCTCCTCCAGCTTCTGGATGCGGCGGCTCAGCGCGGGTTGCGACAGGTTCAGCGCCTTCGCCGAACGGACGAAGCTGCCAAGCTCCGCCACTGTGACGAAGGCCTTCAGGTCGAGCAGGTCCGCGTTCATGCCGGGCAGTCCATTGATATTCCGATTTTCGCAATACCAAAGCAAATTTTTGCATTTCCCACAACACCGGGCCA
>DAICYU010000186.1 GCA_027311485.1 Acetobacteraceae bacterium | reverse complement strand
CCCGAGCTGCGCGATACGCCGTTGGGGCGGGAGTTCAAGCGGCGCTTCGGCAACCGCCATGAACAGGTCGCCGGCGCCGGATCGGGCTTCATCATTGATCCCAGCGGCATCATCGTCACCAACAACCACGTCGTCGATCACGCCGACAAGATCGTCGTTTCCCTGACCAATGGCCAGCAGCTTCCCGCCAAGGTCGTCGGCCGCGATGAGCTGACGGATGTCGCGGTGATCAAGGTGCAAACCAGCCAGCCGTTGCCCAGCGTCACCTGGGTCGATTCCCGCAGGGCGGAGGTCGGGGACTGGATTCTTGCGGCCGGCAATCCGTTCGGCCTTGGCGGTTCGGTATCGGTCGGCATCGTCTCGGCCGAGGGCCGCGACCTGGGCTCCGGCCCATTCGATAATTTTTTGCAACTTGACGCGCCGATCAATCCCGGCAACTCCGGTGGTCCCGTGTTCAACATGGATGGCCAGGTGATCGGCGTCAGCTCGGTGATCGTCTCCCCCACCGGCGCATCCGTCGGCATCGGTTTCGCCATCCCCAGCGATACCGTCAGCCGCATCGTCACCCAACTCATCGCCCACGGCTCCATCGAACGCGGCTGGCTCGGCGTCTCGGTCGAGGACCGCAACGACCATGTCGTCATCGCCGGCATCGATCGCACTGGTCCCGCCGCACGGGCCGGCATCCGCCAGGGCGATATCGTCGTTGCTGTGAACGGCGACCATATCGACAGCTCCCGCGGGCTGATTCGCGCCGTGGCGAGCGTCGCGCCGGGCAACACCGTGCACGTCATGGTCCATCGCCAGGGCCGTGACATGGATATTCCCGTCAATGTCGGCCGCCGGCCGACCGAACAAGCAGGCTGAGGAGGGCAAAATATGCGCATCCTGGTGGTGGAGGATGACAAAGACGTCGCCGGCTTCGTCGTGCGTGGGCTGCGGGAGGCCGGGCATGTCGTGGAGCATGCCGACAACGGCCGCGACGGCCTGTTCATGGCAGCCAGTGAGAGCTTCGACGCGGTCATCCTGGACCGGATGCTGCCCGGCGGCATCGATGGCCTGAAGATCCTGGAAACCCTGCGCGGCCAGAAGAATACGGTGCCGGTGCTGATCCTGTCCGCGCTGGCCGAGGTCGATGACCGGGTGAAGGGCCTGAAGGCCGGCAGCGACGACTACCTGACCAAGCCGTTCGCCTTCGCCGAACTGCTGGCGCGGGTCGAGGCGCTGAACCGCCGCGGCAAGGGCGAAGGCCCGGTGACCAAGCTGGTGGTGGAGGATCTGGAACTCGACCTGCTGTCTCGCCAGGTGAAGCGCGCCGGCCAGAAGATCGACCTGCAGCCCCGCGAATTCCGCCTGCTGGAATATCTGATGCGCCACGCCGGCCAGGTGGTGACCCGCACCATGTTGCTGGAGGGCGTGTGGGATTACCACTTCGACCCGCAGACCAACGTGATTGATGTGCATGTGTCGCGGCTGCGACAGAAGGTGGACAAACCGTTCGCCAGCAGCCTAATCCATACTGTACGTAATGCTGGCTACATGTTGCGGGCCGAGCACGCGTAATAAATTGGTGGGATGCTTGTGCGCCGCCTGTTCCGGTCTGCCGGCTTCCGCTTCGGGGCGGTGTATGCGCTGCTGCTGACCGCCAGCGCCATCGCGCTGGCGTCGTTCCTGTGGTGGGCCACCGCCGGGCTGCTGGATCGGCAGACCGAGGCGGCGATCAGCGCCGACGCGCAAAGCCTGGCGGAACGCTGGTCCGAAGGCGGATTGCCGGCGCTGATCGTCACTATCGACGACCGGCTGGCGCAGAACGTCGATGACGACGCGATCTACCTTCTGGTCGATCCCCGCATGAACCGGCTGGCCGGCAATCTGGCCGGCTGGCCGGCTTCGATCAGCGTCCCCGGCGTGTCGTATGAGTTGCCGATCTCCCGCGCCGGCACCCGCACCCTGGCCACGGTGCAACGCTACGACCTGCCGCGCGGGTTTCATCTGCTGATCGGCCGCGATGTGCAGGTGCGCTCGCAACTGCGTCGGCTGCTGACCGATGCGCTGCTGTGGGCCGTCGGCGTCGTGCTGCTGATGGCGACCATCGGCGCCCTGCTGGTACGCAGCCTGTTCCGTCGCACGCTGGCCAACATCTCGGCTACCGCCAGCGCCATCGCCGGCGGCGACTTTGCCCAGCGCGTCCGCCTGTCCGGCCGCGGCGACGAATTCGATCAGGTCGCCGAGGTCATCAATGACATGCTGGACCGAATCGCCCGCCTGATGGACGGTGTCCGCCAGGTTTCCAACGCCATCGCGCATGATCTGCGCACACCGATCACCCGCGCCCGCACCCGGCTGGAGGATGCGGCCCTGCACGCCCAGTCGGCCGACGACCTGCGCGCCGCCATCGAACGCGCCACGCAGGACCTGGACGGCATCGTCGGCGTGTTCCAGGCGCTGCTGCGCATCGCCGAGATCGAGGCCGGATCGCGCCGGTCGTCCTTCGCCCGCGTCGACATCGCACCTTTGCTGGCCGAGGTCGCCGACCTTTACGGGGCGGTGGCCGAGGATCAGGACATCAACCTCGTCGTGGCGGCACCCGCGGTGCTGCCGGCCTACGGCGACCGGGCGATGATCCAACAGGCGATCGCCAACCTTGTTGACAATGCGTTGAAATTCTCCCCGGCGGACGGCGTCGTGACCATCGATGCCTCGGTCGACGGCATGATCACCATCGCTGTGGGCGACCAGGGGCCCGGCATCCCGGATTCCGAGCGGACCCGCGCCACAGACCGGTTCTATCGCGGGGAGACGGCGCGGAACACACCCGGCTCCGGGCTTGGCCTCTCTCTCGTACTGGCCGTGGCGCACCTGCACGGTGGCGATCTGCGGCTGGAAGACAATCATCCGGGCCTGCGCGCCGTGCTGACGCTGCCGCTTTTGGAGGAGGCGGAAGCCCGCCGCACACCCCAGGCACAGCCCGAAGTCGCGCAACCCGTGGCCGTGCCATAACAACGATGTCACGTGTTCAACACGACACGGAGAAGCTGGATATGGCATGGGCTGGTTCATGCTCCCCGTTCGCCCGATAGCCGCCGCCGGCCTGATGCTGGCCCTTCCCATGGCCCTTCCCCTGCTGGAAAGGCCGGTGGCTGCCCAGGGCCAGCGCGTTGCCGGGGCACCGGTCGAAGTCACCAGCGACACGCGGGAATACTGCCAGCACCTGCTGGACCGGGTCAGCGACATGGTTCGCCTCTCGGCCGCGCCGGTTCCGCCGGAAGTCACGACGCTGTCCGCCGAGGGGGAACGGCTGTGCGACCACGGTCAGCCGAAGGGCGGCATCCTGCGTCTGCGGCGTGCATTGATGATCATGGAGCAGGGCGACGGCGCCGCCTATCGCTAAGCCGGGCCTTCCCGGGCCGGACATGACCGCGGCCGGCGATCCGGCGGTGTGCGCCCCTCCGATCCGGCGCCATTCGCAGACCAAAGCGCAACGCTTTGCCAGTGACGCAAACATGGCGCCAATTTAAGGTGACGCTTCAGCACGTCCCTTGCGTTTTCGTTTACATGGCGCTTCAACGACTTGACGCACGTGGGTTGCGGCGTGCACCGGGAGGAGTAGATGGCCGACATCGCGTCATGGAATGAGGCTCAGGCTCACAGCATCATCGCTGGCCATGCCGGACGGGAAGGTGCCGCGCTGCCGATCCTGCATGATCTTCAGGCTGCGTTCGGCTGCGTGCCGCTGGACGCAGAACCTTTGATCGCCACGGCACTGAACCTGTCTCGTGCGGAAGTGCACGGTATCGTTACCTTCTACCATGATTTCCGCCGCAAGCCGCCTGGGCGCCACGTTGTGCGCGTCTGCAGGGCCGAGGCGTGCCAGTCTGTCGGCGGCGATCAGGTCGCGGCGGCCGTGCGGAAGGCGTTAAGCATCGACTGGCACGAAACCACGCCGGACGGCTCGATCACCCTGGAACCGGTCTTCTGCCTTGGCCTGTGCGCCACCGGCCCGTCCGCCCTGCTGGATGGCCAGCCCCTCGGCCGCCTGACACCTGCCAGCATGACGGCCGCCCTGAACCAGGCCGACGCGCCGCTCGCCACGGTCGCCACCAACGCGGGCGTCACGCCGGGAACCGGCCCGGGCGCACCGCCGCGTATCTACGTCCCGCGTGACGCCGCCGCCCTCGCGCTTGGCGCCGACGCGGTGGCCGAAGCCCTGGCGCCGCATGCCAGCATCGTCCGCACCGGATCCCGCGGCCTGTTCTGGCTGGAACCGATGATCGAGGTCGAAACCGCCGAAGGTCGCATCGCCTATGGCCCGGTCCAGGCCAGCGACATCCCCACCCTGCTGGCCGGCGGCCTGTTGTCCGCCCAGGCCACGCACAAGCGGCTTGGCCGGCCGGAGGACATTCCCTTCCTCGCCCGCCAGACCCGCCTGACCTTCGCCCGCTGCGGCATCGTCGATCCCCTCTCGCTCGACGACTACCGCGCCCATGGCGGCCTGCAAGGCCTGGCGAAAGCCCGTGCCATCGGTCCGGTGGCCACGGTCGAAACCGTCCTGGCCTCCGGCCTGCGCGGCCGCGGCGGCGCAGGCTTCCCCACCGGCATCAAGTGGAAGACCACCGCCGAGGCGAAGGGCGAGCGCAAATACATCGTCTGCAACGCCGATGAGGGCGACTCCGGCACCTACGCCGACCGTATGCTGCTGGAAGGCGACCCGTTCAGCCTGATCGAGGGCATGGCCATCGCCGCGCTCGCCATCGGCGCCAGCAAGGGGTACGTCTACACCCGCTCGGAGTACCCGCACGCCATCGCCACGTTCAACCAGGCGCTGGAGATTGCCCGCAACGCCGGCATCCTCGGCGCAGATTTCGATATCGAGCAGCGGGTCGGTGCCGGCGCCTATGTCTGCGGTGAGGAAACCTCGCTGCTGGAAAGCCTGGAAGGGCGCCGCGGCCAGGTGCGGGCCAAGCCGCCGCTGCCCGCGCACAAGGGCCTGTTCGGCTGCCCCACCGTCATCAACAACCTCGTCACCCTCGCCAGCGTGCCGGTAATCCTGAAGGACGGCGCCGAGGCCTACCAGACCATCGGCATGGGCCGGTCGCGCGGCACCATGCCGATCCAGCTTGCCGGCAACATCCGCCACGGCGGCCTATTCGAAGCCGGCTTCGGGATCACGTTGGGCGAACTGGTCAACGATGTCGGCGGCGGCACGCGCTCCGGCCTGCCAGTCCGCGCGGTTCAGGTCGGCGGCCCGCTGGGGGCGTATTTCCCGCCGGCGCTGTTCGACACCCCGTTCGACTACGAAGCCTTTGCTGCCCGGGACGGCCTGATCGGCCATGGCGGCATCGTGGTTTTCGACGACACCGTGAACCTCGCGCATCAGGCCCGCTTCGCCATGGAGTTCTGCGCCGCGGAATCCTGCGGCAAATGCACCCCCTGCCGCATCGGCTCGGTTCGCGGCATGGAAACCGTGGACAAGATCATCGCCGGCCAGCAGGTCGAGGATAACCTGGGTCTGCTGCGCGACCTTTGCCACACGATGAAATTCGGCTCCCTTTGCGCGCTGGGTGGTTTCATCCCATATCCCGTGCTCAGCGCGCTGGACCACTTCCCCGAAGACTTCCAGCGCCCCCAAGGATACACCCGCCCAGGTCACGCCCCCCAGGGTCAGACTCCCCGGGGTTTGGCTGCGGAATAGACAGGAGGAACCAGGATGTCCCTGATCCAGGAAATCGACTTCGGCACGCCGCCCGTCGCGGCCGACGCCATGGTGACCCTGACAGTTGATGGCCATGCCGTGACCGTGCCCGAAGGCACCTCCATCATGCGCGCCTCGATGGAGGCCGGGATCAAGGTGCCCAAGCTGTGCGCCACCGACTCCCTGAACAGCTTCGGCAGTTGCCGCCTGTGTCTGGTGGAAATCGAAGGCCGCGCCGGCACGCCGGCATCCTGCACCACGCCCGTGGCGCCGGGCATGAAGGTCCACACCGTCAGCGACAAGCTGCGCAAGCTGCGCCGCGGCGTGATGGAATTGTATATCTCCGACCACCCGCTCGACTGCCTGACATGCGCCGCCAACGGCGACTGCGAACTGCAGGACACCGCCGGTGAGGTCGGCCTGCGCGAAGTCCGCTATGGCTACCAGGGGGAGAATCACCTGTCGGCCCCGACCGACAACTCCAACCCCTACTTCCAGTTCGACGCGTCGAAATGCATCGTCTGCTCCCGCTGCGTCCGCGCCTGTGAGGAAGTCCAGGGCACCTTCGCGCTGACCATCCAGGGCCGCGGCTTCGACTCCAAGGTGGCCGCCGGCATGGATGAACCGTTCCTGACCAGCGAGTGCGTGTCCTGCGGCGCCTGCGTCCAGGCCTGCCCGACCGCGACGCTGATGGAAAAATCGGTCGTCGAACTTGGCCAGCCCGAGCATTCGGTCATTACCACCTGCGCCTATTGCGGCGTCGGCTGCAACTTCAAGGCCGAGATGCGCGGCGATCAGGTCGTGCGCATGGTGCCGTGGAAGGACGGCAAGGCCAATCACGGCCATTCCTGCGTCAAGGGCCGCTTCGCCTACGGTTACGCCACCCACCCCGATCGCATCCTGAAGCCGATGATGCGCGACCGGATCAGCGACCCGTGGCAGGAAGTCACCTGGGACCAGGCCTTCGCCCGCATCGCGGCGGACTTCAAGCGCATCCAGGCGCAGTACGGCAAGGACAGCGTCGGCGTCATCACGTCGTCACGCTGCACCAATGAAGAAGCCTATCTGGTACAGAAGCTGACCCGCGCCGCCTTCGGCAACAACAACACCGATACCTGCGCCCGCGTCTGCCACTCCCCCACCGGATACGGCCTGAACAAGACGTTCGGCACCAGCGCCGGCACGCAGGACTTCGACAGCGTCGATATGTCCGACGTGATCGTTGTCATCGGCGCCAACCCGACCGACGCCCATCCGGTGTTCGGGTCCCGCATGAAGCGGCGGCTGCGGCAGGGCGCCAAGCTGATCGTCATCGACCCGCGCCGGATCGACCTGGTGCGCACCCCGCATGTCGAGGCTGCCTATCACCTGGCACTGCGGCCCGGCACCAACGTCGCCCTCCTCACTGCGCTGGCGCATGTCATCGTCACCGAGAAACTGGTCAACGAACCCTTCGTCGCGGAACGCTGTGACGCGCAGGCCTTCGCCGAATGGGCCACCTTCGTCGCCGAACCGCGCAACAGCCCGGAAGCCGTCGAAACCGTCACCGGCGTCCCCGCCGCCCTCGTCCGCGCCGCGGCTCGGCTGTATGCCACCGGCGGCAACGGCGCGATCTACTACGGCCTGGGCGTCACCGAGCACAGCCAGGGCAGCACCGCGGTGATGGCGATCGCAAACCTGGCAATGGCCACCGGCAATATCGGCCGCCCCGGTGTCGGGGTGAACCCGCTGCGCGGCCAGAACAATGTGCAGGGAAGCTGCGACATGGGCAGCTTCCCGCACGAACTGCCCGGCTACCGGCACGTCGCCAACCCCGCCGTGCGCGCGATCTATGAAGCCGCCTGGGGCGTCCCTATCGACCCGGAGCCGGGACTGCGCATTCCCAACATGCTGGACGCCGCCGTCGACGGCACCTTCCGCGGCCTGTACGTGCAGGGCGAGGACATCGTGCAATCCGACCCGGACACGCATCATGTCACCGCCGGCCTTGCGGCGATGGACTGCGTCGTCG
>DAICYU010000185.1 GCA_027311485.1 Acetobacteraceae bacterium | reverse complement strand
AAGCGCTGGTCGTCGTTGTCAGCCTTGACCTTGGACAGGATCAGCGAAGCACGGGCCAGGGCAACGCCGCCGCCCGGAACAATGCCTTCTTCAACCGCCGCACGGGTGGCGTGCAGGCTGTCGTCCACGCGGTCCTTGCGCTCCTTCACCTCAACCTCGGTGCTGCCACCGACGCGGATGACGGCGACGCCGCCCGCCAGCTTCGCCAGACGCTCCTGCAGCTTCTCACGATCGTAGTCCGAGGTGGTTTCCTCGATCTGCGCACGGATCTGCGCGCAACGGCCCTGGATTTCGCTCTTCTGGCCCGCGCCTTCGACGATCGTGGTGTTTTCCTTCTCGATCAGGATCTTCTTGGCCCGGCCGAGGTCGTTCAGCTTCACGCTCTCAAGCTTGATGCCCAGGTCTTCGCTGATGACCGTGCCGCCCGTCAGGATGGCGATGTCTTCCAGCATGGCCTTCCGGCGATCACCGAAGCCAGGCGCCTTCACCGCCGCGACCTTCAGGCCGCCACGCAGCTTGTTGACCACGAGGGTGGCCAGGGCCTCGCCTTCGACGTCCTCGGCGATGATCACCAGCGGACGGCCGGACTGCACGATGCTCTCCAGCAGCGGCAGCATCGGCTGCAGGCCGGACAGCTTCTTCTCGTGGATCAGGATGTAGGGCTGATCCATGTCGGCGATCATCTTCTCCGCATTCGTGATGAAATACGGGGAGACGTAGCCACGGTCGAACTGCATGCCTTCGACGACGTCGAGCTCGGTCTGGATGCCCTTGGCTTCCTCAACCGTGATCACGCCCTCATTGCCGACCTTCTGCATGGCTTCGGAGATCATGTGGCCGATCTCGGACTCGCCGTTGGCGGAGATCGTGCCGACCTGGGCGGTTTCCGCCGGGGTGGTAATCTTCTTCGTGCGGGCCTTCAGCTCTTCCACGACGGCGGCGACGGCCTTGTCGATGCCGCGCTTCAGGTCCATCGGGTTCATGCCGGCGGCCACAGCCTTGGCGCCTTCGCGCACGATCGCCTGCGCCAGAACGGTCGCGGTGGTGGTGCCGTCACCCGCGATGTCGTTGGTCTTGCTGGCGACTTCGCGCACCATCTGCGCGCCCATGTTCTCGAACTTGTCGGCCAGTTCGATTTCCTTGGCGACGGTCACGCCGTCCTTGGTGATCCGCGGCGCGCCGAAGCTCTTGTCCAGAACCACGTTGCGGCCCTTCGGCCCCAGGGTCACCTTCACCGCGTCGGCCAGAATGTCAACGCCACGCAGCATGCGCTGGCGGGCTTCGCCGCCGAAGCGAACGTCCTTAGCTACCATAATGTTTGTTTCCTTTGATCAGTCTGAATGCAGTGTCGGTACCACCGTCAGTGGGCAACACGCCTTATCAGGCGGCAGCCTTCATCGACGCGGTGGTGATGATGCCCATGATGTCGGTCTCCTTCATGATAAGGAGCTCCTCACCATCGATCTTCACCTCGGTGCCGGACCACTTGCCGAACAGCACACGGTCACCAGCCTTGACGTCCAGGGCAACAAGCTGGCCCTGTTCGTTGCGGGCGCCCGGGCCAACCGCGATGATCTCGCCTTCCATCGGCTTTTCCTTGGCGGTGTCCGGAATAATGATGCCGCCCGCAGTCTTCTCTTCGGCGGTGATGCGCCGGACGACAACGCGGTCGTGCAGGGGACGGAAATTCATGTGGAACGCTCCTGAGCCTGATCAGTTGATCGGTTCACAACAACCAGCCTCCAGGCCTTCAAGAAGCACCCGGGCTAGTTGTTAGCACTCCCCCAACGGGAGTGCCAGCGATCTAGGCCCCTTCCGGGTTCGAGTCAAGAGTCTGGCAGCACTGTTTTGTGCTGAGTGCTAAGATGCTGAAAAGTCTGTGTTTATTGTTGCGCCGAGCGGATCTTGTCCGACATCATACTGTCACGCGGCCATCGGCGCCCGTGCCGGACGCGACCGCGCTGCACGCTCGGAAAGGAAGCAAGATCGCCATGAGCCTTGTTCGGCAGATGAACGATTACCGCCTGACCACCGCAGAAATCATCTATCACCTGCCAGATCATCCGGACCTGCTGCAATCCTACATCTGGCAAGAGCTCGATATCGCCCCGCGCTATCCGGTCCTGCACAAATTCCTGGATTTCTGGACCCGTGAGATCGAGGGCACGCTGCATTCCGTCCGCCTCGCCTCCGGCCGGCTTCTGACGCCGTCGGGGCTTCGCCATGCCGATGGCCTGTTCAACCTGCACTGATCTGCAGACCCGGTCGTCTTTTCAGGCCTGCTTTTGTTCGACACGTTTCGGCGACGGTTGACCGCTTCTGTGTTGCGCCAGTTGCTACTATATGGGTGGAATGCCGTTCGATGTTAACGAATTTCCTGGCGCATCCCGCCTAGATCGGGCCGCCACACGCCAAAGCCGGCACCTCGTCAGCCTGTGGCTGTTCACGGTCGCTGGCATGATCGCCGTCATGATCGTGCTTGGGGGTGCCACGCGCCTCACCGGCTCCGGCCTGTCGATCATGGAATGGGCGCCGATCATGGGCACGCTGCCGCCCATGAGTGACGCCGAATGGCACCGGCTGTTCGCCCTCTATAAACAGATCCCACAGTACAGTCTGGTCAACGAGGGATTTGGGCTCGCCGGGTTCAAGCACATCTTCTGGTTGGAGTGGACCCATCGCCTGTGGGGGCGCCTGATCGGGTGCGTCTTCCTGTTGCCCCTGATCTGGTTCTGGGCCACAGGGCGGCTTGAACGCCGGTTGGCGCCCCGCCTGGGCGTGCTGTTCCTGCTTGGCGGACTGCAAGGCGCGGTCGGCTGGTTCATGGTGGCATCCGGCTTCTTCCCTGATTCGACCTCGGTTGCGCCCTATCGCCTGGTCATTCACCTGACCCTCGCCCTGATACTCTACAGCGCGATCATCTGGACCGCCCTGTCAGTCCTCGCGCCCGCCCGCTACAGACCGGCCGCGCTTTCGGCGATGCGGCGTCTGGCGCTGGCCTGTCTGGCGATGGTGGGGCTGACGATCGTCGCCGGCGGGTTCGTCGCCGGCACGCATGCCGGGCTGTCCTACAATACGTTCCCGCTGATGGACGGCCGCATCGTCCCCGAGGGCTACGCCGCGCTACATCCGTTCTGGCATAACCTGACCCGCAACATCGCCGCCGTGCAGTTCGACCACCGCGTCCTGGCGACAATCACGCTGATCCTGGTGTCGATCACCGCCGCGGCTGGCTGGCGGTCGGAGCTGCCACGGCTACCCGTCGCTTTGCTCCTGGCCGCCGTAGCCTGCCAGTACACGCTGGGCGTCACCACGCTCCTGCTGGTTGTCCCGGTTCCCATCGCAACCATGCACCAGTTCGGCGCGGTCATGTTGCTGACCGCCGTTCTGGTCGTGCTGCATCGCACATGCCGCGCGCCGTTGTCGTCGGCCCGCCGCTCCGCGACGGGCCAGGAAGCGGCCGCAGCCGGATGACCGAGGCGGCGGTTTCCCTGGAAACCGTATGCGATGCCATCCCGGTCGGGCTCGCTGTCGTGGGGCCGGATCGCCGCATCGCGCTGATGAACCCGGCTTTCCTGAACTCACTGAATCTGCCCCCGGGGGCGATCAGGCCCGGCATGCTGGTGGAAGATGCCGTGCGCGGCTCGGCTCTGCGCGGCGTGTATGGCCCGGGCGACCCCGAGGAGCAGGTTCAGGCCGTCCTCGCCCCTGATCGTTCCCAGCCCGGCTTTCTTCGGCGCCGCCACTTCAACGGCCGGGTTTTCGATCTCTACAACACCCCGCTTGCCGGTGGCTGGTACGCCGTCACCGCAATCGAAACCACCGTGGTGGTCACCGACCGCGCCGAGGCCGAGGCCGCACTGGCACAAACCACGACCGCGTTGTCCACGCTGCGGGTCGGCCTGGGCATCCTCGATGGTGAGCGGCGGCTGCGGTTCCATAATCCGCGTTTCGCCGCGCTGCTGTCCGTGCCGCCCGACCGGCTGTTCAACGGCCTGGCGTTCGACTCGCTGCTCGACCTGATGCGCCGGCGGGAGGAGTACGCGGCCCCTGAGGGAGCCGCCTTCATTGCTTCGCTTCGCACGCTTCCACTCGGCCGGCCCTGGGCGGTCCGGCGCCGGCGTGGCGATGGCCGGTCGATCGAACTGTCCTTCGATCCGCTGCCCGACGGCGGTTGCACCCTGCTGGTCAGCGACATCACCCCGCAGGTGCAGGCCGAAGATGACGCGCGCCGCCGGGCGGCGTTGCTGGATATGGTGCTGCTGAACGTGCCGCACGGGATCTGCGTGTACGGCCCTGACAACCGGGTTGCCATGTTCAACGCAACCTATGCGCAGGTCATGGACGGGGCGCCGCTGAGCGTGGGTGACAGCCGAGCGGATGTGGCCCGCCGCCGATCCGCTGCCGGGGAATATGGCGACGGCGATCCGGATCAGCTTTTCGCCACCCAGATGGCGCACGACATGACCATCCCGCAGATGCGCCGGCGTACCCGTCCGAACGGCACGGTGATCGACGTTCGCACCGCGCCCTTGCCGGATGGCGGCTATATCAGCGTCGTGACCGACGTCACCGCTTTGGTCCAGGCGGAAACCGCCCTGCGGCAGCGGGCCGCAGAAATGAGCACGATGCTGGGCAACATTCATCACGGCATCCTGTTCTGGAGCGCCGAGAAGCGTCTGCTGGCCAGCAATCACGTCACGGCCGAACTGCTGGGCTTGCCGCCCGAGATGCTCAGCCCTGGCACACCGGAGCAGGAGGTGCTCGCCAGGCTGCATCAGCATGGCTGGTTCGACAGCAGGATCGCGCCTTCCGGACGGATGGAATTGCTGCTGACCGCCGACCGCAGTGTCCCATTCGCGCGTGAGGTCACGACAACAACAGGTCGCTCACTCTCAGTGCGATCCAATCCGGCCCCGGGCGGCGGCTGGGTCACGACCTATACCGACATCACGCCGATGCGTCAGGCCGAGGTTGAATTGCGCAAGGCCAAGGATATGGCGGAGGCGGCGAATCAGGCAAAGTCGCGGTTCCTGGCGACCGTCAGTCATGAACTCCGCACGCCCCTGAACGCGATCATCGGCTTTTCCGATGAACTGCTGCGCGACCACGGCCAAACGCCGGCCGATCTGGTGGCGGAGTTCGCCGGACACATCAACAGTGCCGGACAGCAGCTTTTGTCGGTTATCGACATGATCCTGACCGTCGCGCGAATCGACGGCGGTCGCTTTGGCGTCAATCGCGACCCCGTCGATCCGGCCGCCGCCATCGCAGCGGCCGTCCGCCAAATCGAAAATGCCGCCCGTGCCGGGGACGTTGCCCTGCGGTGCGAAATTCAGCCGTCCCTGCCACGGGTCATTGCGGATGAACCGCAGCTAGTCCAGGCGCTGACGCAGATCCTTTCGAACAGCGTCAAATTCACCTCGGCCGGCGGCCATGTCGTCGTCCGGGCGGAACGCACGGATCAGCACGACCTGCGGATCAGCGTCGCCGACACCGGCATCGGCATTCCCGCGGCGGATCTCGAACGTGTCTTTGAACCGTTCATGCAAGTGCAGAATTCGCTTTCCCGCCGGTATCCGGGCGCCGGCCTCGGCCTGTTCCTGGCTCGTGCGATCATCGTTGCCCATGCCGGTGAACTGACGTTGCAAAGCGTGGACGGCCACGGCACTACGGCGCAAATCATCCTGCCACGTTCGCACCAGGACGCCTCGGACGCACGTGCGGAAACGCGGTCGCCGCAGGTTCAAGCGCCGGCGATCTGAAACGCGATTTCACTCAACTGCCGCCAATCATATGTCAGCATGCCCGGGCTGCGCTCGGCGGTAGCCAAAAGGCGCCGGGCACACCATCTTGATTGCCGTATTAGGGAAAAGGGATTCCGCCATGAGCGCGATTGCCGCGACTGACAAGTTGTTCTTCGAGCGCGACGATGCCGCCCTGGACCAGGCCACGGCTTCGCAGATCGTCGGTCAGGCGCTGCAAGGCAGCGATGATGGCGAGCTTTTCCTGGAATACCGGGAAAGTGAATCAATCAGCCTCGATGACGGCAACATTCGTTCCGCCAGCTTCGATTCAGGACTGGGTTTCGGTCTGCGCGCGGTCGCCGGGGAGGCCACCGGATACGCGCATTCGGGCGAAATCTCCGAGGACTCCCTGCGCCGCGCGGCGGCCACGGTATCGGCCGTTGCGGCCGGTCATTCCGGCACCTTTGCTGAACCGCCCCGTTCCACCAACGCCCGGCTTTATTCCGACGATAACCCGCTGCGACTGATGGATTTTTCAGCCCGCACAGGTCTGCTGGGGGAAATTGACGCGTATGCGCGCGCGAAGGATACGCGGGTGCGGCAGGTCATGGCCTCGATCAGCGGGGAGTGGCAGGCGGTGCAGATCTTGCGCCCCGATGGAACCCGTGTGGCCGATCTCCGCCCGCTGGTGCGCCTGAACGTATCGCTGGTAGTCGAGCATGGCGGGCGACGCGAAACCGGCAGTTACGGTACCGGTGGTCGCTTTGCTTACGATTTTGTCACGCAGGAATCCACTTGGCGCGGCGCGGTTGACGAAGCTTTGCGTCAGGCGCTCGTGAATCTCGACAGCCGCCCTGCGCCGGCCGGTGAAATGCCGGTCGTGCTAGGGGCCGGTTGGCCGGGCATCCTGCTGCATGAGGCGATTGGCCATGGGCTGGAGGGGGATTTCAACCGCAAGCAAACCTCGGCGTTCGCTGGACTGATGGGCAAGCGCATTGCCTCCCCGGGTGTGACGGTGGTCGATGACGGCACGATGCCCGACCGGCGCGGTAGCCTGACGGTGGACGATGAGGGCACCCCAACCAGCCGCACGGTGCTGATCGAGGACGGTATTCTGGTCGGCTACCTGCAGGATCGTCTGAATGCACGCCTTATGGGGATGCGGGCAACCGGGAACGGACGCCGGCAATCCTATGCCTATGCGCCTATGCCCCGCATGACGAACACGGTGATGCTCGGCGGATCTCACGCGCCGCAAGAGATGATCGAATCCGTCAAGCGCGGCCTGTATGCGGTGAATTTCGGCGGCGGCCAGGTGGACATCACGTCCGGCAAGTTCGTGTTCTCGGCCAGCGAGGCCTACCTGATCGAGGACGGTAAGGTGACGACCCCCGTTAAGGGCGCGACGTTGATCGGCAATGGACCCGATTCGCTGACGAAGGTGCAGATGATCGGCAACGATATGGCGCTGGATCCGGGAATTGGCACGTGCGGCAAAAGCGGGCAGGGCGTGCCTGTGGGCGTCGGCCAGCCGACACTGAAGCTTTCCGGCCTCACGGTGGGCGGCACCGCCGCCTGAACCGCGTCAACGACCTATCCTTACGCGAACTCGGCCGCCTTGTGCGGCTGAGTTCGTTTTGTGGAAGGATTGGCAAAAGCAGCCGGCGACGAGCATCCCAATGCGGGATAATATTACCATATGGCGACGGTCGATCCGTCTGCTGATCGAAATATCTTATATATAACTATTGTTGCAATAGCACCGAATTCACCAGTTGTCTCGCCTGATCGAGGTTCTGACGATTTGACGTTAAGATAACGTCAAAAAAACGATAAAGGTATCTCACTCTGTGAGGATGTCCCCGTCAACGGATCGCAACCGGGTCACCGAGCGGTTCACGGTTTGGGACAATCAACGCAGAGGGATCACGCCAATGTTCGCTTTCGTCAACGTCTCC